>NZ_CALIJF010000379.1 GCF_938018035.1 uncultured Campylobacter sp.
AATTTCGTAGCGTTGAATTTTATGGCTTGGAATTTTAAAGCATAGAATTTTATGCGCGGCTCGGCAGTAGATACTCCGCGCCGATTGGGGCGTGAAATTCTTCGGCATAAAATTTCGCGGCTTAGAATTTTGAAATTTTAAATTACGAGCTGAATTCTGGCGGTAAATTTTGTGCTGAGGAGCTTTGCGCCGTGAAATTTTAGCCGCAAATTTTGAAATTTTACAAAGCTGAATTTTGCTCGGCAGACTTCCGCGGCGAGAAATTTTACCGCAGAGCCTGTGGCGGCAAAAATTGGCGCGCCCGCGCCCGTCCGAAAGCTAAATTAAGACGCGAGCGCTTGCGATAAGAGCGCAAATTTTAAGAAGCGAAATTCTGTGCCGCTAAAAGGCGCAAAATTTCACTAAATTTACTCGCCAAATTCCTTTTGCAGCTTGTAAACCTTATCGTAATCGACCTCCTCGATGATGCGCGGACGCGAGGCGTTGAAATCCGCGTTTATCACCGAGCGAGCGGGATCGTACTCGGGCAGCTCGGTCATCTCTAAAATTTCTGCGATCGCGTGGATGAGATCGTCGTTTAAAAACGGCCTGTCTTTGGCTGCCGCGATGCGCGCCCAAAGATCAGCGTTTTGCTCTTTGAACTTATCCGACGCCATGAAAATCAGCGGGATTTCGAGCGTGAAGCGGTTGATGCCGCCGTGGATCAGCTTGCCGCGGTATTGATAAAGGCTCTGGGCGTGGTCGCTGAAATAGACTATCAGCGTGTTGTCGCTCGCAAAAATTTTATAAATTTCGCTTACTATAAAATCGTTGTAAGCCACGGTGTTTAGGTAGTGCGCGAGCTCTTTTTTCTGCCCCTCATCAAGCGGCTCGCGCGAGATGTCCGCGGCGCTAAATTTAGCAAAGCTTTTCGGATAGCGAAACTCGTAGCTCGGGTGCGAGCCCATCAGATGAAGGATGAAAAATTTATCCTTTTTCTGCGCGCCGCCCGCCTCTGCGGCGGAGCTTTCGTCCTTGTGCGCAAGAGGCGATCTTTTCGCGCCCGATTTGAAATTTTTTATACTCGGAAGCATAACTTCGTCGAGCGAGTAGGCGTATTTGTAAACCGGGATTTGATTCGTAAAGTCCGAGTGATCCGTCATCTGCGCGCTCGCGCCGCTTGCGACCGCCCACTGTCCGTAGCGCTCCTGGTTGCTGATCCAAAAGGTCTCGTAGTTTGCCAGCCGCGCGAGATTTACGATGTCGAGGTTGGCGCTCCACGGGCGCTGCTTTTCGCTCTCGTAATTTCCGAAATTTAGCACGTATTTTAACACGTCGTTGGTCTTAGCTCCAGGCGAGACGACATCGCTAAAAGCGATTAAATTTCCGCTTTGCTCAAGCGCTTGCAGATTCGGCGTGGTGGGCAGATAGTAGCCGTATAGGCTCATAAAATTTCGCTGCAGGCTCTCTCCGATAATAAAAACGACGTTTGAGATGCGGTTTGGCGTGGTTTTATGCGAGTGTGAGGCGTAAATGCTTTGGTATCCCGCTTGCAGCTCGCGCACACTTTTAAAATCGGCGCCGAAATAATCCTTTGTAACGAAAGCAAAGTTATAAATCGGAATTTTATTTAGCGCGATTATGACGCTGGCGCGCATTTTCGAGCTTTTGGCTACGTAGCTTTTAAACGCCGCATGCGCGATAAAAACAAGCAAGCTAAGCAGAAAGACTATCTTTATCGCGCGACATAGCTTCATTCGCGCTCGCTGGCTCACTCTAAGCCTAAGAGCGGTGATGACGAAAATTAAAAGCGCCAAAAAAGCCGCGATAAGCTTGAAATTTAAAAACGCATGCGCGAACTCGAAGGCCTCCTTGGGCGTCGTTTGCACTAGCGCGTCCAGCGTGCCGTGCGAGTAGGTAAGCTCCAGGCTAAAGATCAAAAAAATCTGAGCGATCGCGAAGGCTACGTTTAGCGCCAGAAGTGCAAAGGCGAGAATTTTATATAGCCTGGCGCTGTAAAAGCTAAGCGCGTAAAGCGCGAAAAAAAGTATTGTCACGCCGCAGATCGCAGACGCCACGAAAAACAGCGCCTGCGCAGAGAGCAGCTCGCCGCCACGCGCGATAAGAAGCAACCCGAGCGCTAAATTTAATACTAAAACTAGCGTGTATGCGTTTAGCACCGCGCCGCCGAATACCGATAGGAGGCTAAATCTGTCTTTTAAAAATGCGCCGATATTTTTTGCTAGGCTCATGAAATTCCTTGCGTATTAAAATACAAATATGAAAAATGCGATGCCGATTAGAATTCTATAAATTCCAAACGGGATGAAATCAAACTTCGAGACGAAGCTTAGAAATAGCTTGATCGCCGCAAGCGCCACTACGAACGCTACTGCGCCGCCTATGAGAAAGGTCGTGATATTGTCGGAGTTTTGCGCGAAGGTGTCTAAATTTTTATAGGTGTCGTAGAAAGTCGCCGCAAACATCGTAGGGATCGCGAGTAGGAAGCTAAAGCGCGCGGCCAGGTTTCTGCTTAGCCCGCACAAAAGCCCTGCGATGATGGTAGCGCCGCTGCGCGAAGTGCCCGGCACCATCGCAAAACATTGCGAAAGCCCGATGATGAAGGCCTGAACGTATGAAATTTGATCCAGATGCTCTAGTTCATTCTCCCTAGGGTGCGCTTTGCGAAAGAGCTCGACCGCGATAAAAATAATGCCCCAGCCGATCAGCGCGTAGGCGACGGTCTGCGGCGCGAATAGAGATTTGATGCTTTTATAGAGCAAAAATCCGATCGCAGCGGTGGGGATGAAGCCCACGACGAGCTTACACCAGAGCTTAAAATCGACCAAAAGCCGCTTGTAAAACATCGCGACGACCGCTAGGATAGAGCCTAGCTGGATAACGACCTCGAAGCATTTAAGCGTGTCGGTCTGCTGCAGACCCATCAGTTTCGCAGCTAAGATCATATGCCCGGTCGAGCTTACGGGCAGAAACTCCGTGAGCCCCTCGACGATGCCTAAAATCACGGCGTCAAATATATTCATCCATTTTTTCCTTTAAATTTGCTAAATTTTGCGTGATCGAAGCGGGTTTGTAGATCGCCTCTACCATCGCGATATAATCAGGCTTGAGAGCTAAAATTTCATCCAGATTTTCTAAGCTTATGCCGCCGATTACGGCGATTGGGAGGTTTAAAGATTTTCGCGCCTCTTGCACAAGCGCATCGGGGCAAAGCGGCGCATCAGGCTTTGTCTTGCCGCGCCTTAGCGAGCCGAAGGCTACATAGCTAGCGCCCTGCGCCTCGGCCTTTTGCGCGCGAGCAAGATCAGCATAGCAGCTAACGCCGATGATCTTATCCGCGCCTAAAAACTCACGCACCTGCGCCGTCTCGCCGTCGTCCTTTCCGATATGCACGCCATGCGCGCCAAGCTTTTTAGCAAGCGCTGCATCGTCGTTGATAATGAGTTTGGCGCCGTAATCCTCGCAAAGACCGATGAGAGAGCGGATTAAAGCTTCATCCTGCGCGGCGAGCTTGCTGCGATACTGCACGAGCTTTACGCCGCAGCGCAAAATTTCATCTATCTGCGAAAAAATAGTTTGCGGCGGCGTTAAGGCATCGTCGCTAAGCGCGTAAATTTCACTCATCTATCTTTTTAGGCATCGGCACGCCGTTTAGGATGCAGTTAGTGACATCCCAAAATTTTGCGCTATACATTCCGCGCTTAGCCTCTTTGGCCTCCTCAGCGGCTTTTAAAAGAAGTTCGCTATCGTCGGTTGTCGGCACGGCAAATCCCGCCGCCACTAGGTCCAATCGCAGATTGCTTTTAGGATCGCTTGCGTCGCAGACATAGGCGTCATTGCCGCGATCGATTAAATTTACGTAGTAGCGCTTGCCGGGTTTTATCACAGACTCGAGAGCTTTTTTATATTCTTTGTCGAATTTTTTAAGCTCCTTAGCGTCCGTTATGCACCTTGAAGCGCCCGCGGCGATTATGTTTAAATTTTTTAAGTCGCAGGGGAAGAAGCGATCTTTTTGAGCCTTTCTGAAGGTAAAAACGAAGCTTCTGCCGTCATTGCCAAGACCTGCAAACGCAGCGATGCCGTATCTGTCTTTTTGCTCCGCAAAGCTCTGCGTGCAGAGCAAAATCGCAAGTGCTGGAAATATCTTTTTCATAGGATTCCTCTTAGGCGGCGCAAATTCCTATTGCAGAATTTGCGCCTAAATTTTGCGGATTATTTTAAATTATACTTTTCCAAAAGCTTTTCGTAGCTTCCGTCCTTTTTCATCTCCTCAAGCGCTGCGTTAAATTTAGCGAGCAGCTCGGGATACTTGCCCTTATCGAATGCGATCGAAAAGCCTTCGCTACCATCGGATTCTTTAAAAAACGCTACAAGATCGTCATTTTTCTTAAGATACTCGTAGCCCACGGACGAATCCACGCAAAGCGCGTCGATCTTTTTGTTTTTAAGCGACATGACGGCTACAAAAACGTTCTCCGTAGCGCTAACCTCGGCGCCTTTGATATCTCTGATCGCAAGCTCCTGAATGGTGCCTAGCTGCGCAGCAAGGCGCTTACCCTGCAGATCCGCCTTAGAATTTAACGAGCTATCGTCCTTACGCTTGACATATAAATTTTCGACCTTGTAGTAAGGAGCCGTGAAATCGATAGCCTTTTTACGAGCCGGCGTCGCGCTCATTCCCGAGGCGATCATATCGATTTTGCCGCTTTTAATCGCAGGGATCAGCCCGTCAAAGCTCATATTTAAAATTTCATATTTTACGCCCGTGCGCTTGGCAAGCTCGGCTACCAGATCCATATCAAAGCCGGTGACTTTGGAGTTTTCATCCACGAACTCAAACGGCGGATACTCGGCGTTCGTGCCTACGATGAGCGTATCTTTGGTGATGTCCTTAGCGACCAGCGAGCCGCAAAGCAAAGCGCCCGCAACTAGAAATCTCATAAATTTTTTCATTTCCCTCTCCTTTAGTGGTTTAAAATTTTATTTAAAAATTCTTTCAATCTCGGATTTTGCGGATTTTCAAATACGTTTTTAGGCGTATCGTCCACAGCGATCTTGCCGCCCTCCATAAAAAAGATCCTATTCGCGACATTGCGTGCAAAGCCCATCTCGTGCGTTACCACAAGCATCGTAATGCCCTCTTTGGCGACCTCTTTCATTATACCTAACACCTCGCCGATCATCTCGGGATCTAACGCCGAGGTAGGCTCGTCGAATAAAATCACATCCGGATTTACTGCCAAACTTCTAGCGATTGCGATGCGTTGCTTTTGCCCACCGCTAAGCTTGTGCGGATAAGTATAGGCCTTATCACTAAGACCGACCTTTTGCAGCAGCTCCTCTGCTTTTGCGTAGGCTTGTTCTTTGGTATAGATCCCCGCTTTTATGGGCGCTAGAGTTAAATTTTCTAGTACGTTTTTATTTGCAAAGAGGTTGAAATGCTGAAACACCATACTAACTTTGCGGCGAATTTTATTAATATCAGTATGCTTATCGGTAATATCCTCGCCGTCTATTTTAATAGTGCCGCCGCTTGGAATTTCAAGCAGATTTAAGCAGCGCAAAAAGGTTGATTTACCACCGCCGCTTGGACCGATGATAGCTACGATATCGCCTTTATTTATGGTCTTTGAAATTCCTTTTAGCACCGATAAATTGCCGTAGGATTTGGTTAAATTTGATATTTCAATCATTGCGGTTTAACCTACTTTCTAGCATTTTTACTAAAAACGAGAAAAATTTCACGCTTGCATAGTAAAGTACTGCGGCAAAAAGTATCGGCTGGACGGTATAAAGCGCAGCCTGCATGCTTTTTGAAAAAAACGTAAGATCAGTAATTGCTACGAGGCCCACGACCGAGGTCTCTTTAAATAGGCTAATAAACTCATTCGCAAGCGCAGGCAGGATGTTTTTTATCGCCTGCGGAAAGACGATCTCTTTCATCGCTGTGCCGTAGCCTAGACCCATCGCGCGCGCCGCTTCCATCTGGCCGCGATCGACGCTGTTTATGCCGCCGCGCACGATCTCCGCGACGTAGGCGGAGCTATTAAGCCCCAGCGCAAAGATCGCAGCTGCAATATTATTGCTCCACGTAGCAAAGATAATAAACACAAACACCATCAGCTGGATAACGATTGGAGTTCCGCGGATGATATCCACGTATTCGTCGATAATGAAGCTTAAAAATTTATTGTTTAGAAATTTTAAAAATGCCAGCATAAATCCTAATGCGATACCGATCACAATGCCGCCGGAGGTCAAAATAAGAGTGATGCCGTAGCTTTTGGCGTATGAAATTTTTTGCGCTTCGCTCAGTTCGGGATAGGTGAAATAAAGCCCCACGGCGATTACAGTCAAAACAAATACGACCTTTAAAATTTTCTCGTTCAACCAAGGCGCCTTTTTCTTAAAATTTAAATGGCAAGAATACTAAAATTTCGTTAAAATCTGGCTAAATTTCAAAAGCGAAATTTTATTTGAAGTAGGGTAAAATTAGCCTTTTTAAAAGGATGACAGGATGAGTTTTTGGACCTATTGCGCAATCGCGATATATTTCGGCGCGCTTATTTTTATAGGTAGGTATTATTATGACAAGAATGCGAGCTTAAGCGAGTATCTGCTCGATAACCGCCGCCTGGGCCCATTCGTAACGGCACTTAGCGCGGGCGCTAGCGATATGAGCGGCTGGATGCTTTTGGGAGTGCCGGGCGCGATGTTTGCGACGGGGATTTGCAATATCTGGATAGCTCTAGGACTTTGCGTGGGCGCGTGGTGCAACTATAAATTCCTTGCCAAAAGGCTTAGAATTTACACCGAGGTAGCAAGCGACAGCGTCACGATCCCAGATTTTTTAGAAAACCGCTTTAAAGACCGCACCAAGACGCTTCGCATCATCTCGGGGCTTTTGATCATAATATTTTTTACGCTCTATGTTAGCAGCGGCATCATCGCAGGAGGCAAGACCTTTGAGAGCTTTTTCGGGCTAAATTTCACCTACGGCGCGGTCGCTACGATCTTAATCGTCGTGTTTTATACCTTTTTCGGCGGATTTAAGGCCGTCGCGATCACCGACGCATTTCAGGGCGCATTGATGTTTGCGGTGCTTATTTTGATCCCTCTGTTTTCTTATCGCGCGCTGCAGATCCCTGCGGACAGCTCCTTTTTTGCGCAGGTGCGGCTATACGGCGCGAGCCACCTCGATCTGTTTTACAATCAAAGCTTCTTGGGCGTTTTGGGCCTGCTTGCTTGGGGGCTAGGATACTTCGGGCAGCCGCACATCATCGTGCGCTTTATGGCGATTAGAAGCTCGCGCGAGCTTGATAGCGCGCGCCGCATCGGAATTTCATGGATGGTGCTAGGTCTAGTAGGCGCGATGCTTAGCGGTCTGATCGGCTTTGTGTATTTTTCGCAAAAAGGCCTTAGCATAGACGATCCGGAAAAAATTTTCCTAGAGCTCGGTAAAATTTTCTTTCATCCATTTATCCTAGGCGTCATAATCTCTGCGGTGCTGGCGGCGATTATGAGCACCATCTCAAGCCAGCTTTTGGTAAGCGCGAGCGCGGTTACGAAGGATTTTATCTTCGCGTTTTATAAAAAAGAGGTGAGCGAGCGCACGCAGACGCTAAGCAGCCGTATCGCCGTCGTGATCATCGCCGCGCTCGCCGCGATCTTGGCGTTCGGCTCAAACGATACGGTGCTAAACGTCGTCGGAAACGCTTGGGCGGGATTTGGCGCGAGCTTTGGTGCGGTGCTGCTTTTCAGCCTGTATTCTAAAAAGATGAGCGCGCTCTCGGCTTTAGTAGGCATGCTCGTAGGCGGTATCACGGTCATTTGCTGGATTTTATCGGGGCTTTCGGCGGTCGTTTACGAGCTGCTGCCGGGCTTTTGCTTTTCGGCGCTTGCGATACTGCTCGTAAATCGCTACAACTCCGTGCTCGATAAGATGGCGGATGAGCCTAATGCCGCGCAAATTTCGCAGGAATTCGAAAAGATGAAAGAGCAGAGTTTGGGAAGTAAAAATGGCTAACGTAAAGTGCCCGCACTGCGGCTCGCAGATTGATATAGACGAGGCACTGCAGCGCGATATCAAAGCTAAATTTGAAAATGAAATTTTGCAGCAGAAGCGAAAATGGCAGCAGCAGCAAAACGAAGCCGCGCTTAAATTTGAAGCCGAGATCGCCGCTAAGCGCGAGGAGTACGCGAAGCATCTGGCGCAGCTGCAAGCGAAGGAAAACGCCTTCGAGCAGCGCGTAAAAGCGGCGACTGATTCCGCGCTAAACAGCGAGCGGGAGAAAATTTTAGCTCTTGCGAAATCTCAGATCGAGAGCGAAAACGCGGCGAAATTTGAAATTTTACAAAAGGAGCTGCAAGAAAAATCGCAAAGAATTTCCGAGCTAAATTTAATAAAGGCGGAAATGGAGGCGCAAAAGCGTAAATTTAGCGAGCTTGAAGCCGAGAATAAAGCCAAATCCGAGATCGAGCTAACCAACCGCGTAAACCAAGAGCGCGAGCGGCTTTCGAAGCAAATTTCGCAGGAAAACGAGCTGAAATTCCGCCAAAAAGATGAGCAGATCCAAAGCCTAATCGGCCAAATAAACGAGCTCAAGCGCCGCTCTGAGGTGGGCTCACAGCAGCTTCAGGGCGAGGTGCAGGAGCTCGCGCTGCAGGAGTATCTGCGGCTAAACTTTCCTTTGGACGAGATAGATGAGGTCAAAAAGGGCGCGCGTGGCGCAGACTGCGTGCAGATGGTGCATACGAGGGAGTTTGCGGGCTGCGGTAAAATTTTATACGAGAGCAAGCGCACGAAAAGCTTCGAGCCTAAATGGATCGACAAACTCAAAGACGATATGATAGGCGAGGGCGCACAAATCGGCGTTATCGTCACCGAGCAGATGCCGCCTCACAGCCCTAGGCTGCACCAAGCACCGAGCGATGCTAGCATCTGGATCTGTTCGTTTGAGGAATTTAAGGGGCTTTGCGCCGTTTTGCGCGAACACGTCGTGGCGCTTGCGTTTGCCAAAAGATCGGGGCAAAATCAAGATAGCAAAACGGCGATGCTCTACGACTATCTGACCTCGCCCGAGTTTGCAAACCAGATAAAGACGATCGTATCGGCATTCGTCGGTATGCAAGAAAGCCTAAATAAGGAGCGCAACGCGATGGAGCGCATCTGGAAACAGCGTGAAAAGCAGATCGCGCGTGCGCGAGACGGCGCGATCGCGATGCACGCAAGCATCAGAAGCATCGCAGGAAGCGGCGTAGCGCAGCTGGAGGACGTCGATGAAATTTTAAGCCTCGAAGCGATTGCGGCAGAGGGCGAAGCGGAGGATTAGGCTAGCATCGGCTCAGATAGGCTCGGCTCTGCGCGGCGCGAAGCTAGAATTTGCATAGTAGCATAACGCCGGGCTTCGAGACGGCGTGAGATTAAAATTTTGCAAAATAATGCGGTAGCTATCTATGATAGAGTGGCACTAAAATTTTGTGAAATATCAAGTAACAGTTTTGGCGCTAGAAATTTTGTCTATAAATTTTACCCCAATAGTGGCACTGCTTACGTGGCGACGGAATTTTGTTTTGAAATTTCATCTCAGCAAATACGCTTGCGGTGGCGTAAAAATCGTTTGCTAAATTTTTATTTCGATAAAACTTAGTTACTGCCGCGATAAGGATGCTATTTGCGTAAAATTTATTGACTAGATATGCCCGAAGCCATAAAATTCGTTTAAAAATTTATGACGAGCGTTTTCGAAAAGGTTCGCATCAAAGCTCTCGCAAGGTTTCTTGCTAAAATTTGTCGCAAAGACTTTACACAAAAATCCTGAGCAAAGCATTATGCTAGATTTACATTAAATTCGCAGTAAATCTGCGCCTCAAATTTACATTAAAATTAGTGGAGAAAGTTTTTGCTAAAGCTCGCGCTAAAATTCGTGGCAGAATTTTAAAATTTCGCTTTACCGCGCTATGAAAATTTTAAAATTTCAATTCGTAAATTTCATAAAAATTTATGAAATTTTTTAAATTTCTGCGTCGAAATTTTAGAATTTTTAATATTTTTTAAAATAAATTTAAATTTTTTAAACACCCTTGCCGCAGTCATTTGCATACTAAAATTTTATCGCGCAAAAGCGCTTGTTACCAATCGTTAACCCCCCCCCTCCTATCATTCCACAGTTGTTTTGCATACGGTGGTTTGCATGCATAAGGCTCGTTTTGTACGCCGTAGCCGCAGGTGCAGTTGCGCCGCGCGTAGTGTGCACCTTAGCATCTCTTAGCGCTTTGCTGCGCCATAGTATTTCGGCGCATCCTTCCGCGCGAGTTACGAAAATACTCTACAAAACGGGCGAGAGAGGCTGTGCGAGCTGTCTGAGGTAGACGGCTCGCTTGATTTGCATAATTTATAAAGAGGTAAAATATGCGTATCTTAGGTAACATTATTTGGTTTTTTATGGCTGGTTGGATCTTGGCTATCTTGACCTATTTGTCGGGTTTTATACTTACCATTTTAGTCGTGACCGCTCCCGTGGGGCTAGGTCTTATGGAATACGGCAAATTCCTGTTTTTGCCCTTCAGTTACTATATGGTGCGTAAAAAGAAAGGATCGATAACCGACGCGGTGCATATGACATACCAGACTTACGCGAATATCGTAAAGGTCATTTACATCATAGTTTTTGGTATTTGGCTTTTTATCGGCGGAATTTTTACGGTTATAGGTCAGTTTATCACTATCATAGGAATTCCGTGCGCTATCGTGCTTGCTAAATCTTTACATACAATCTTTAATCCCGTGGATAAGATCTGCATCCGTCGCAATAAGGAACCGGACGTAGAATTACCATGGAAAAATTTATATGGGTAAGCGTTTTATAGCAAGGCACCGAAGCTTAGTCGCGATTTGGGCGGATCTAGGCGCCATAAAATTACACGGTTAGAATTTTAACGCCGTTTTAAGATTATTTTTGTAAAATCACGTTTTATTTTACCACGCGGCGGGCTCATAGCTCAGTTGGTTAGAGCATCCGGCTCATAACCGGATGGTCCTA
>NZ_CALIJF010000380.1 GCF_938018035.1 uncultured Campylobacter sp.
AAATCGATTATCTAAATTTGCTCCCATTTCACGTATTTTTAAAATCCCTTCCGCTGCCGTCTTATGTTAAAAAATCGATAGAATTTAAAAAAGGGGTGCCGAGCAAGCTCTGCGCCGATCTTTATAGCCGCAGGATAGACGCTGCGGTGATCTCAAGCATCGAAAGCCGCCGTGCAAAATACTGCAAGCTGCCTCTGGGAATCGTTGCAAAGCGCGAAGTGCTAAGCGTGCTCGTTCGCAAAAACTCGGCGCCCAGGCTTGATCCTGCGTCGATGAGCTCAAATATGCTAGCCCGCGTGCTGGATCTTAGCGGCGAGGTGCTGATCGGCGATAATGCTCTAAAGGCGCTGCTTTCGCAGGGCGGGGATAAATTCTACGATCTTGGCAAAATTTGGCAGCAGCGTACGGGCTTGCCCTTTGTTTTCGGGCGGCTGTGCTGCGTGAAAAATGATAAAATTTACTCACGCCTGGCGACGAAATTTTTGCGTTCGCACATTAAAATTCCAAGATATATCCTGCAGAGCTACGCTCTTTCGCGCGGCATAAAAGAGCGCGAAATTTTAAATTATCTGAAATTTATCGGTTATGAGATCGGCGTCCGCGAGGAGCTGGCTCTGAAAAAATTTATCGCTAAAGCCAAAAAATTAAAATTTAATCCGGTTCAAAAGGAGGAACTATGAAGTCTTACATCGACGGCTTGCTGTTAAATTTAAAGCGTGCCAATCCCGGTCAGGAGGTCTTTATCCAGGCATCGACCGAAATTTTATACTCGCTCATACCGCTTCTAAAGCGCGACGAGCGATACGTGAAAAATAAAATTTTAGAGCGCATTTTGGCGCCCGAGCGCACGATGATGTTTCGCGTCGTCTATATGAGCGACGGCGGCGAGCCCTGCGTGCATACGGGATATCGCATAGAGTTCAACTCCGCTCTGGGTCCTTATAAAGGCGGCCTGCGCTTTCATCCGAGCGTAAATTTGGGCGTTTTAAAATTTTTAGGGTTTGAGCAAATTTTTAAAAATTCCCTCACGGGTCTTAATATCGGCGGCGCAAAAGGCGGCGCAAATTTCGATCCCAAGGGCAAGAGCGACGGCGAGATTATGAGATTTTGTCAAGCTTTTATGTTAGAACTTCACCGCCTAATCAGCTCCAATACCGACGTGCCTGCGGGCGACATCGGCGTGGGCGGTCGCGAGATCGGCTATATGTACGGCGCGTATAAAAAGCTCACCCGCAGATTTGACGGCGCGCTTACGGGCAAAGGGCTAAGCTGGGGCGGCAGCCTCGCGCGCACCGAGGCTACGGGCTACGGCTCCGTGTATTTCGCAAACGAGATGCTCGCTACCAGAGGCGATTCGCTGCACGGCAAAATTTGCACGATCTCGGGCGCCGGCAACGTCGCGATCTACACCGCCGAAAAGCTCTATCAGATGCAGGCTAAGCCCGTCACCGTAAGCGATTCCACGGGCTTTATCTATGACGCTGAGGGAATAGACGTGGCGCTTCTTAAAAAGCTAAAAGAGCAGCTTCGCGTAGGGCTTTGCGAATATATCAAGGAGCGTCCCGGCGCAAAATTTACCCCCGTAAGCGCATATCCCGCAGGCTGCAACGGCGTGTGGAGCGTGCCGTGCGACGCGGCATTTCCGAGCGCCACGCAAAACGAGCTTAATCTGCAAGACGTAAAGACTCTCTATGCCAACGGATGTCGCATGGTTTGCGAGGGCGCGAATATGCCAAGCACGCTTGAGGCGATCGATTTTATGCTCGCGCAAAAAGACTTTCTTTTCGGCCCTGCGAAAGCGGCGAATGCGGGCGGCGTGGCTACGAGCGGGCTTGAGATGGCGCAAAACGCGCAGATGGCGTCGTGGAGCTTCGAGGAGGTCGATAGCAAGCTGCGCGAGATCATGCGCCACATATTCCGCACCAGCTACGAGACCTCGAAGGAATTCGGCGCGGAGGGCAACCTCGTGCTAGGCTCGAACATCGCGGGCTTTCGCCGCGTAGCCGATGCGATGCTGGATCAAGGTTTGGTTTAAGCTTGCTTGTTTTTGCTGAAAGCGGCAGCTTGCTTTTAAATTTAAGCTCTTTAAATTTACGGCGAGCTTTTGGCTGCTTTGATAAAATTCCAATCGTTTACGCGGAGGATAGGATATGCGAGCTTCTCGACATAATTCGCTCTGCGCGGTTTGCGTTGGTATCGTGCGCGCTGTGTAAATTTTAAATGGCGCTCAGGCGCAATGCGGTTTTAAAATTTTAGCTCGTCGTCGTAGCGCTGCTTTTAAAATTTAGCCGCAAGCACGACAAAGACCGCCCAGCCAAATTTCATCTTTAAATTTGGCTGGTAAATTCCGCCCGTTAAATTTAGCTTTGAAATTTGACGTTTAAAATTTAGCTCGAAGCTGCTTTTAAATTTAGCCTAAAATTTTATCTCAGCTCGCCCGCGCAGCGCGAAAATTTAAACCGAGCACGGGCTGAGCGTTTACCGCATTTTGGCATAATGGCGCAAATTTTATCCAAAGGTTGCAATATGAAAAAATTTATGGTTTTACTCGCCGCTGCGTCGCTGTCGCTCGCGCATGCGGACGTAACGGATATCCTAAAGCAGGGCGCGGACGTGCTCGGTGCGACTCAGAGCGGAAACTACAAAGAGCTGCTCGCTTCCGCTACGAACCGCGCCGCAAGCGAGCTCGCCAAGGGCTACATCCACAGCAAGACCGCTAAAATCGAGCTTCCTCCTTCGCTTAAGGCGGCTGCGAAGCTTGCGAGAAAGGTGGGCGGCGATAAATGGGAGCGCGAGCTCGTCGTGAGTATGAACGATGCCGCTACCAAGGCGGTAAGCGGTGCGAGCAAGATATTTTTGCAAGATCTGAAATCTATGAGCGATGCCGACGTTAAAAAGCTCATCGGCGGCGGCGACACGGCGCTTAGCGAGTATTTGCAGAGCAAATCGGGCGCGAAGCTGCGGGCGGTTTTTAGACCGATCGTAAGTGATATGATGAGCAAAAACAGCTTCGCGACGGCGTATAACGGGCTAAATTCCTTCGCGCAAAACAAGATCGCGGGTAACGAAGCGGCGCAAAACATTGCGCGCGGGCTGGGCGCGAGCGAGTATCTGCCTAAGCAGGGCGAGGATTTGAACGATTACATCACGCAAAAGACGCTGGACGGGCTATTTGCGGTGATGAGAGAAAAAGAAAGCGCGCTTCGCGGCAGCGTCGTCGGCAAAGGTGCAGGGATTTTAGGCAAGGTGCTTAAATAAAGCTCGCGGCGAGGCTTTGGCGTAAATTTCGCCGCATAGCTGCTTGTAATTGCTTTGTGCCGTAAGCTTGGGTAGCCTAAAGCTGTGCTCAAAGTGCCCGCTCGCGCGAAGCGACTGCTTGCGGCAAATCATCGGGTGCGCGGCGAAATTTAGAAGTTCGTTTGTCGCGCGCTTGCGGTAGGTTTGCTTTAGACGATAATCTTAGCGCGGAGTTTAATCCGCGAAATTTGAAACTGTAAAATTTAGAAATTTAGCAAGACGCAAAGGATTTGAAATTTTAAAATTTTACGCGGAGTTTTAGAATTTCGTACGGCAATTGAATGCGCGCATAAATTAGCGCCTATATCTGAAATTTTACAAAGCGGCAGAGCATCGGGAAGTAGGGCGGCAGCTGATAAGCGCGTAAGGATAAAGTAAGAAAGCCGTCTTGTAAATTTCGCTTCTTTCATATCTCTCTTTATGTTCCGCAAAAACCGGTTTACTCATTAGTTCTATTATTTTCCGATTCCATTCTTCTTAATTCTTTAAGTGCTCTATTATGGACATTGGCTTGCTTGCAAACTCTACCTTCAGCAGCAATATATCTTACTAAATTTATATCATTTGTATCGATTGCTATCAATAATCTACCCATAAGCCTTTCCTCTACAAAAAACGTATAATCGCACTTTGCACACAAAGTACTTTCATAAATTATAAATAATAACAAAACTACTACGGCACAAATTATAAATTTTAATACTTTAACCATATTTTCTCCTTGTGTGTATTCTTGCCCGTATATATTGATAATGTCGATTAGCGAGGCATTATATCACTTCTTATTTTTAAATTTAAATCTCTTTCGCTTAATTTTTATAAAATTTTTCAGTTGCTTATCGGTAAAATTTAAAATCTCTTTTCGGTTTTGCAAATTTACATAAGTATGCCTTATATCGCAGCACTTATAAAAAATATATTTCCAATTTTTAATTAGCCAGTCTGCTTCTATTGTTTTTTTATCCGTTTTAAATAAAAATGGCAAAACCCATAAACCCGCTTT
>NZ_CALIJF010000381.1 GCF_938018035.1 uncultured Campylobacter sp.
AAATTTCAAGCCGCTCAAAAACGTTTACGAGTCGCACCTTTTGCGTCTCGTCCTCGAGCATTTCGGTGATGAGCCTGCCCTTGCCGATCGGGGTTTTAAGCTCATGCATGATGGTGCGTAAAAACAGCTGGCGCGATCGGATTAGCTCTTGAATTTTAGCAATCGCGTTGTTAAATTCCTGCGCGACCTGCCCGATCTCGTCCTCGCTGTGCGCAGCGGCTAAATTTACGTCCAAATTACCTTGGGCGAATTTTTTGATATTTTTGCTTAGTTTTTTTAGCGGCGTGAAGCTTCGCACTATCGATAGATAAAGTGAGATCAAAACCGCCATCGTAAGCAAAAACCCGACCCAAAGCGGATCGTTTAAATTCTTCGTGCCAAGGCTTTCGAAAACCACGACGAAAGAGTTGTTTTTGATATTTAAAAACAGTGAATTATTATACTCGACCGAGCTAAACTCGCCGATAGAGGTGTCTTGAACGAAAAAAATTTTACCACTCGTGATGATGTTTTGGATGATATTTTTGTCTTTTACAAGCTCCAAGCCGTAGCTGGAGAAGTAGCGCTCAATATCGCTGGGAGGGGCATTACGCTTGTATAGCTCAAGTAGATTATTGACCGCGTTTATTTGATTAGCCTGCATGCTACCTAGAGCTCTATTCATCTGCATCCGTGCGAACGTGATGAAAAGCACGCAGACTAAGATGATCGCGATTACAAAAAAAACCGAAATTTTAGTGATTAAAGAGTGCTTCATCCGATGAGCTTGTAGCCGATACCGCGAACCGAAAAGATATGCTTAGGCGCTTTGGAACTGTCGCCGATCTTGGTGCGTAGGCGTCCGATGATGACGTCTAAGCTCTTTGAGTCCTTATCTTTTAGGCTCTTGCAATGGTATACGAGCTGCTCGCGGGATACCGAAAAGCTATGCTGCTTGATGAGGTATTCTAAAATTTCATACTCCGCAGGCGTTAGCACGAGCGACTCTTCGCCGAAGTAAATTTCATGGCGCTTGTCGTCGATACGAAATACGCTATCCGTGGCGGTTTCTTCCTTTTCGCTGGCTTTTTTGTAGCGGCGAATTAAGCTCATGATGCGCGCGTGCATCTCTTTTGGATCATAAGGTTTCGGTAGGTAATCGTCCGCGCCGATCTGAAGACCCACTACGCGATCGCTCACGTCGCTTCTAGCCGAGCTGATGATGATCGGAATATCGTATTTCTCGCGGATCTCTTTGCAGACCTCAAGTCCGTCCATCCCAGGAAGCGTAAGATCCAAAATCAGCAGATCGTAGTTTTTGATCCCCGCGCTAATGCCCAGATACGGGTCTTCAAAGTTTGTAACTTGGATGTTAAATTTAGCCAGATATTCGGTTAGAAGCTGTGCGAACTCGCTGTCGTCTTCTATCATCAATACATTTATCATTTTTTATCCTTTGCATCGTTGATTTGAAATTTTAAATATTGCATTATACATAAAAATAGTTAAGTCTTAACTTGCGTTTTATTAAATTTAGATAAAATTGCCCCTTTTGTATAGTTCAAGGAGAATTTCGTGGAAGAAGATTATTATGAAATTTTAGGCGTGGCGCGCGATGCCGACGCCGAGACGATAAAAAAGGCGTTTAGAAAGCTCGCTTTGCAATTCCACCCCGACCGCAACCAGGGCGACAAGGAATCGGAGGAGAAATTTAAAAAGATCAACGAAGCGTATCAAATTTTAAGTGACGATCAAAAGCGCAGGATGTATGATCGCTACGGCAAAGAGGGCATCAGCGGCGCATATAGCGGCGCGAGCGGCGGAGGATTTGATTTTAGCTCGATTTTCGGCGATTTTTTTGAGCAGGCATTCGGCGGAGGCGGTCGCTCACGCCCTAGCGATCCATACGGCATAGATACCGAACTGGCCGTAACGCTGGAGTTTAAAGAGGCTTTAGAGGGCGTTCACAAGGAGATAAAATACAAGATCAAAAAGCCATGCTCCACCTGCGACGCCACCGGCTCGAAGGATAAAAAAAGACACACCTGCTCCGCTTGCGGCGGTACCGGGCGCGTCGCTGTAAGGCGCGGATATATGAGCTTCATCCAAAGCTGCTCCGAATGCGGCGGCACGGGCGAGATCGTAAAAGACAGGTGCAAGGATTGCGGCGGCAAGGGCTTTACCGAAGAGGACGTGAGCCTTAAATTTGACATTCCCGCAGGTATCGACGACGGACAGCGCGTGCGCCTAAGCGGCAAGGGCAACGTCTCCAAAACCGGCGAGATCGGGGATCTGTACGTGATAGTGCGCGTGAAGGAGGACAGCCACTTCCTGCGCGACGGAGACGACCTGTATATCGAGGTGCCGGTGTTTTTCACGCAGGCGATCTTGGGCGAGAGCATCGAGGTGCCGACGCCGCGCGGCAAGGCGGAGCTGAAACTCAAAGTAGGCACGAAGGACAAGCAGCGCTTCACGATCTACGGGGAGGGCGCGCCGAATATCCGCACCAAGAAAAACGGCGATCTGATCGTGCAGGTAAATGTCCAGACGCCTAAGAAACTCAGCGAGAAGCAAGAGGCGCTTTTGCGCGAGCTTCAAGAAAGCTTCGGCAGCAAGGGCGGAGACGACGAGGGGATACTCGATAAGATCAAGAATTTTTTCAAGTAAGCTGCTTTGATTTGCCTTGATCTGTTTTGGGCGGCGGTGGCGGTCTTGCGGTTTTATTCACCAAAGTACGGGATTTTCGCTTGGAATCTCGCTAAGAGTTTGGATGTAATTTCGGTGTAAATTTCGTGTCGTTGTTTGGATAAAATTTAATTAGCATTTAATATTATTTAAATTTAAAGATTCTTAATATTAGTAAAGCAAATTAAAATTTTTATAATTAAGAGGTAGGATGATGTTAAAACAAATTTTAAATGTAGCGTTAGCATATGTTGGGGTTATTGTCGGTGCTGGATTATCGTCCGGTCAGGATCTGATGCAATATTTCGTCAGTTTTGGCAAATGGGGTATTCTTGGAGCCGTTATTCTTGGTATCCTCAATGCCGTCTTTGGTAAAATCATTATTACATTCGGTAGTTATTTTAGATCCAATGATCACTTTGAAGTTCTTTCACAAATTGCTGGATCTATCACTAATAAAATTCTTGATATTTCTTTAATTATTTGCTGTTTTGTGGTAGGTTTTGTCATGATTGCCGGGGCTGGATCAAATCTTAATCAGCAATTTGGCATGCCATTCTGGTCAGGAGCACTCCTATGTGCCGTATTGATAATCCTTGTTAGCTTTCTTGATTTTGAAAAAATCACGAATGTGATCGGAATATTTACGCCTATTATTTTTATCATGATTATGATTATGGCAGTGTATACCTTTGCAAGTCAACGTTTTGATTTTAAAGAATTAGAAACAATTGCAAATACAATCTCTACTCCAATGCCAAATATCTGGTTTTCTGTTCTGAATTATTTTTCGCTCTGCGTTATGACAGGTGTATCAATGGCTTTTGTATTAGGGGGATCCATTATAAGGATTGGTGTAGCAGAAAAAGGTGGTACTTTGGGTGGATTTATAATCGGTATTATCATCACAGTTACAACCTGTATCTTATATGCAAATGTAAAACTTGCAACGACTGTTGATATTCCTATGTTGGCTATTGCCAAACAGATTCACCCTGCATTTGCGTTTGTGTATGCACTTGTTATCTTCGGCTTGATCTTTAATACTGCTTTCAGTTTATTCTATGCCTTAGCAAAACGTTTCTCATCTAATC
>NZ_CALIJF010000382.1 GCF_938018035.1 uncultured Campylobacter sp.
GCGGTCGTAAACATCGCCTCGATCGTCGGCGAAATGGGAAACGCCGGGCAGGTCAATTACAGCGCGAGCAAGGGCGGAATGATCGCGATGAGTAAGAGTTTCGCAAAAGAGGGCGCAGCGCGCGGCATCCGCTTTAATTGCGTAACGCCTGGTTTCATCGCCACCGATATGACAGACGCACTAAGCGACGACGTAAAAGCAAGCTACGAAGCGAGCATCCCGCTTAAGCGCATGGGAAGCACGAGCGACGTCGCCGAAGGAGTTGCATTTTTACTCAGCGACGGCGCGGGCTACATTACTGGAGAGACGCTTAAAATCAACGGCGGGCTCTATATGTAGCGTTAAATAGCGGAATTTAAGGTTAAATATTATAAAATTACGCGGTATTTTTTTAAAGGAGTGCTAAAATGGCAGTATTTGAAGATGTAAGAGACGTAGTTGTAGAACAACTCAGCGTTAGCCCGGATCAGGTTAAACTTGATTCTAAAATTATCGAGGATTTGGGCGCGGACTCTCTTGACGTAGTTGAGCTAGTAATGGCTTTAGAGGAGAAATTTGGTATCGAGATCCCAGATAGCGAGTCTGAAAAATTAGTAAGCATTAAAGACGTAGTAGATTATATAGAAAATTTGCCTAAGAAATAAAATTTTAAGGAAGCGGTTTTGAAACGAGTCGTAGTAACGGGCATCGGGATGGTAACCTCTCTCGGGCTTGACAAACAGAGCAGTTTTGAAAATATCTGTAACGGAAAAACCGGGGTTGATAAAATTTCGCTCTTTGACGCTAGCGAATTTCCGGTTCAAATTGCAGCTGAAGTAAAAGGTTTCGATCCTTCGAGCATAATCGAGGATGGAAAAGAGATAAAAAAGATGGATAGATTTATCCAACTCGGGCTTAAAGCCGCGGGCGAAGCCATAGAGGACGCTAAATTTAGCGGTTTCGATAGCGACGAATTCGGCGTTAGCTCCGCTAGCGGTATAGGCGGTTTGCCGAATATCGAGATAAACGCCAATACCTGCTTGCAGCGCGGTCCTAGGCGAATTTCTCCGTTTTTTATCCCTTCTGCGTTAGTAAATATGCTCGGCGGCTTTGTTTCTATATATTATAAATTAAAAGGTCCGAATTTATCCAGCGTTACGGCTTGTGCGGCTTCCGCACATGCGATTATGGACGCTGCGAGAGTTATTATGATCGGCGAAGCGAAAAAGATGCTTGCAGTGGGAGCCGAGGCTGCGGTTTGTCCCGTAGGTATCGGCGGATTTGCTGCGATGAAGGCGCTTTGCGCTAGAAATGACGATCCCGCGCACGCTTCGCGTCCGTTTGATGCAGAGCGAAACGGCTTTGTTATGGGCGAAGGTGCGGCGGCTTTGGTTTTAGAAGAGCTAGAAGACGCAAAAGCGCGCGGCGCTAAAATTTACGGCGAGCTCGTAGGATTCGGCGCTAGCGGCGATGCTTATCATATCACTTCACCTAGCCTAGACGGCCCGATCCGCGCTATGAAAAAGGCCTACGAGATGGCAGGACGCCCGAAGATTGATTACATCAACGCTCACGGAACGTCCACCGCAATAAACGATAAAAACGAAACTGCGGCGTTAAAAGAGCTTTTCAGTGAGGGCAAGGTGCCTGCGGTCAGCTCCACCAAGGGCCAGCTAGGACATTGCCTAGGCGCTGCCGGAGCGGTAGAGGCTGCGATCAGCCTTTTAGCGATGCGAAATGGCATCATACCGCCTACGATAAATCAAATTTCAAAAGATCCAGATTGCGATTTGGATTACGTGCCAAACGTCGCTAGAAAAGCCAAACTCGATTGCGTCATGAGCAATAATTTTGGATTCGGCGGCACGAACGCATCGCTTATTTTCAAAAGAGTAGATTAATGGCTAGCTATCTGGACTTCGAAAAGTCTATAAAGCAGATCGATGAGGACATCACCGCCGCTAAAATTCGCGGCGATGAGGACGCGGTCGAAATTTTAAATAAGAACCTCGAAAAAGAAATTTCCAAAGTTTATAAGAATTTAAACGAATACCAAAGACTTCAGCTTGCGCGCCACCCGGATCGCCCTTACGCGATCGATTATATTCGTGCGCTTTTGCAAGACGCTAGGGAGCTTCACGGCGACCGCGCCTTTAGAGACGATCCTTCGATCGTGTGCTATCTGGGCATTATGGGTAATCGCAAAATTGCTGTGATCGCCGAGCAGAAAGGTCGCGGTACCAAAAACAAGCTGAAGCGAAATTTCGGCATGCCCCATCCTGAGGGCTATCGCAAGGCACTGCGCGTAGCAAAACTTGCCGAGAAATTTAACCTTCCTATTTTGTTTTTGATCGATACTCCGGGCGCATATCCGGGACTTGGCGCCGAGGAGCGCGGTCAAAGCGAGGCTATCGCGCGAAATTTATATGAGCTTAGCGATCTTAAAACTCCTACGATCGCCGTCGTTATAGGCGAGGGCGGTAGCGGCGGAGCTTTGGCTATCGGCGTGGCCGATCGGCTGGCGATGCTTCAAAACTCAATTTTTTCAGTTATCTCTCCTGAGGGCTGTGCCGCGATTTTGTGGAACGATCCAAGTAAGAGCGAGGCCGCTACGAAGGCGCTAAAAATCACCGCCGAGGAGCTAAAAGAGCTGGGCTTGATCGACGACGTGATCAAAGAGCCTAAAACGGGCGCCCACAGAGATAAAGACGGCGCGATAAAAGCGCTTGGAAACTACGTCTTAACCGAGCTGCACAAGCTAGACGATCTTAGCATAGACGAGCTCATCAGCAGAAGACAACAAAAAATTTTAAGGTTTGGTGCTTATAAAGAAAACTAAATTTTAAATTTCGCAACTTTTTAAAACCAAATTTAATAACTTCACACTCTAAGAGGACAAATGGAAAATACAAATCAAAATTCCACCCAGACCGCCGTTTCAAATTCTAATCAAAACGGCAGAAAAACTTACGCTAAAACGCACGTTCCCGTCGAGGGCTACCAGATCGAGGAGCTCCGCTCGATGGATCTTGAAAATCTCATCGCCATAGCAGACGAGCTAGGCGTCGAGAACCCGCGTGAATTCCGCCGCCAAGCGCTCGTTTTTGAAATTTTACGCATGCAGACGAAGCAGGGCGGCTTCATACTTTTTACGGGGATTTTGGAGGTTACCGCCGAGGGTTACGGCTTTTTGCGCGGCATAGATTCAAATTTAAGCGACAGCGCTAACGACGCCTACGTGAGTTTAAGTCAGATCCGCAAATTCGCCCTTCGCGTCGGCGATATCGTCACGGGCCAGGTGCGCGAACCGAAGGATCAGGAGAAGTACTACGCGCTCTTAAAGATCGAGGCGATCAATTATAAATCGATCCAAGAAGCCAGAGAGCGCCCGCTATTTGACAATCTCACGCCGCTTTTCCCGACCGAAAAGCTCAAGCTTGAATATGACCCGATGCGCCTTACCGGTCGCGTGCTCGATCTTTTCACCCCGATCGGCAAGGGGCAGCGCGGGCTCATCACGGCGCCTCCGCGTAGCGGTAAAACGGAGCTCATGAAGGAGCTTGCCAACGGCATTACGCGCAACCACCCCGAGGTCGAGCTTTTGGTGCTGCTAGTCGACGAGCGCCCCGAGGAGGTCACCGATATGGAGCGTAGCGTACGCGGCGAGGTATTTAGCTCGACCTTCGATCAGCCTGCATTCAACCACGTCCGCGTCGCCGAGCTCGTCATCGAAAAGGCAAAACGCGCCGTCGAAAACGGCAAGGACGTCGTCATCCTGCTCGATAGCATCACCCGCCTTGCGCGCGCCTACAACACCGTCACGCCTAGCAGCGGCAAAGTCCTAAGCGGCGGCGTGGACGCAAACGCCCTGCATAAGCCGAAGCGCTTCTTTGGTGCGGCGCGAAACATCGAAAACGGCGGCTCGCTTACCATCGTCGCTACCGCGCTCATCGAGACCGGCTCGCGAATGGATGATGTGATCTTTGAGGAATTCAAAGGCACGGGCAACAGCGAGATCATCCTTGATCGCAACATCTCGGATCGTAGAATTTACCCCGCGATCAACATTACCAAGTCCGGCACGCGCAAAGAGGAGCTTTTGCAAGGCAGCGAAAATCTGCAAAAGATCTGGGCGCTGCGCTCGGCGATCTCGACGATGGACGACGTCGAGGCGCTGAAATTTTTATACGCCAAGATGCTAAAAACCAAAGACAACACCGAGCTGCTATCGATAATGAACGGCTAAATTTTATTAAATTGATTCGTTATGAAATTTAATGCTTTATTATTCTTGCGTTAGGTTTTATGTAAACGACTTAGATTTTGATAAGAGATAGTCAAGGATTTTGGTTGTGGAGGAATAGGTCAGCTCATTTTTTTGAGTACAACATACTCTCTATGAGCTTAAATCTATAAAAATTAAACAATATAAGTGAGTAATTCTATGAGTAATGATTTACAGCATCCAAAGTATAGACCAGATATAGACGGTTTAAGAGGAATAGCCGTTTTATCTGTTGTGGCTTTTCATGCTTTTCCAAATAAAATAAGTGGCGGTTTTATAGGTGTAGATATATTTTTTGTAATATCTGGATTTTTAATTTCTACGATTATTTTTAATAATTTAGAAAAAGGAACATTTAGTTTCTATGAATTTTATGCTAGACGTATTAAAAGAATTTATCCGGCACTTTTCGTCGTATTATTCGCATGTCTTATTTTCGGATGGTTTGCTTTATTGCCGGAGGAGTATAAGCAGCTTGGTAAGCATACGGCCGGCGGAGCAGGGTTTATTGCAAATTTCATATTATGGAGCGAAGCCGGATATTTCGATAACTCTGCTGAAACTAAACCGCTACTACACCTATGGAGCCTTGGCATAGAAGAACAATTCTATATAATTTGGCCTTTTTTATTATGGTTTTTATGGAAGAAAAAATTTAATTTGCTAACTATATCGGTTATTATTCTGTTAATTTCTTTTATTTTAAATCTAAAAGGTATAAAACAAGATTTAGTAGCTACATTTTATTCGCCGCAGACGCGTTTCTGGGAACTTTTGTCTGGTGCTGTTTTGGCATGGTTAAATATACATAAAAATAATACTATTAAAAATTTTAAATTAAGGATAGATCATTACTTTTCAAAAATTATATATAGAGAAGGCATTCCAAATGATGGCAGATCTTTGTCTAATGTATGTGCCTTTATAGGTATTTCCATACTTATATATGGATTTTTGCATATATCTAAGACTATGCCATTTCCGGGTAAATGGGCAATAATACCTATTCTAGGTTCTATTTTTATTATTATCGCAGGTTCTAATGGGGGGGGCTTATATCAGCCAAAAGATATTATCAAATAAAATTTTAGTTTGGTTTGGGCTTATTAGCTTTCCGTTATATTTATGGCATTGGCCGTTATTATCGTTTGCTAGAATTTTAGAAAGCGAAACCCCTAATAGAACCATAAGAATATCTTGTGTTTTCTTATCCGTTGTTTTGGCTTGGATTTCATATAAATTTATAGAAAGACCATTGCGCTTTAAAAATAATTTTAAATTTAAAATTCCTATATTATTCGCCATGATTGTCTTAATTGGGATTTCGGGGTATATTATTTATCTAAGAAACGGTAAAAATGTAAACTCAATTCCGATTACCCAGCCTGACTCTACTGAATTTTTATATGATAGCGCTCAGAATTGTAAAAAGTATTTTCCTGATTGGTCGAAGATAACCGATCACGAATGTATGATGCAAAAACCTTTTGGGAATAAGATTGCGATCATAGGCGATTCTCATGCCAATCATTTATATTTAGGTATTGCAGAGAAAACTAAAGACGGCGTTGCTTTATTTCCTGCAAGTTGTGCTGCACCATTTATAAATATTTCTAGTGGCACTAGTGATATTGATCCCAATATAGTTAGAGTTAGAAAAAACGCTTATCAACTTATAAATTCAGCATATAATTTTATATTTCAAGATCCAAATATCAAAACCGTAATATTAGGGCATAATCCTGATTGTTCCTATATAGATGCAAAAGATATGGAGAATTTACAAGAAAAAGATGTCGATAAAATATTGGAAGATGGCATTAGAAGAACGCTAGATTTATTATTAAAAAGTAAAAAAGAGGTTTTAATTTTATTAGATTCACCGCACTTGCCTTATGACCCTTCAAAGTGTGCCATAAGATCTATTAGAGCTATAGGTAGAAATAAGTGTGTTTTCCCAAAAGAATATTCGGGAGGCCAAAAAAAGTATAATAGTATAATAAAAAGGATTATAAAAGATTATCCATCAGTTAAAGTCTATGACCTTTTTGAACCATTTTGCGATGAAGATAGTTGCTATATCTCTAAAGATAATGTAATATTATATAATGATAGAGATCATTTAAGTTATGGAGGTTCTAGATTTGTCGCTCCATTTATATTGAATAGATTGGAATAATAAAATTATAATACTATACACTATATTGCTATCTATTTTAGCGCTTTTGAAGCGACCGATAGTATTTATTGCTATGTTTTTAAATTGCGAGTAAAATGCGGTATTCATTTTACATGGAGTTCAATCACGGCGTCGTAGTCCTGCCTATTTTGTCCGTAGCCTCATTTGGGCGATGTGCGCACTTCAGCTGCGACAAGATTAACATTATGAATCCCACATCTAAGCTTGCTATTTACGTTTAAATTTTACTAGCCATGTTTTAAAATTTTAAAATAGCAGTTTAATCCATATTTTAAGGAGATTTAAATTGGGACGGCGTTATAATTTATCTATATTTTAATTAAAAGGAAAAACGATGAAATATCTGGTTTCAAAAAGCCTTTTTACTTTAGCCATGTCTTTTGCAGCCGCTTCCATCTTAGGTGGTTGTGGTTTTATAAAAAAGCCGATGACTAGTGAGGCGACACTCTTAGATCGCGCTGAAATGGCAACTGGTATAGATAAATCAAATCTAACGGTTGTGCCTGATTCGGTAAAAAGTGAGATCGACTCCGTGCACTATAAGGTCAGAAGCAAAAACGGTGATTTGTATCGTTGCTATTTTTCATCCGTTATAGTAGTTGATTCTGACGTGCTTTGCACGAAAATCGTCGGAGCAGCGGGTAGTACGGGAAGCGGCAAAGGCGGTAACTGCAACGCTCTGCTTAAAAAAGCAGGCAAGTGCTAGCGCGCTAAAGACGGCTTAAATCGTGCGGCTTTAAAACGGGTTCATTCGGCCCAAATGCGCGCCGCTAGCCGTTTAGGCCGCACCCGCAAAATCTTCATCGCGCCTGAAAAGCAGGCCCGCTGCTTTACGGCGCATTTCGGCGCTCATTATGCTAGCGGGTAGTAAAATTTTAATGCTTTTAAGCTTTGCTGAGAGGATTGCGAAATTTCAACGCATAAATTTTAAATTCGGGCGCGTTTGGGCTCTTTCGGTACAAAACGAGGCGTAAAATTTTACGCTTAAATTTTACCGCGCACGATTACCGTATGAAATTTCATTGCGTTAAAGCCCTTTGCTAGGGCGCCTTGTAGGTCGTAGCGTGCGATTTGTAGCCTAGTTTAAACATCACAAATTAGCTCGCGATCCCCACGCGCCGCTTCGCCGCGTAAATCTGCCGCGCGATTTATCGCGTGAAATTTCGCTCGCTCCTATCTATTCCGTTCGCTTTTATTTTCCGCCGAAAAACAGTAGATTTGCCATTATGATCACGATCGCGACGGGCGCTACGAAGCGCAGCGAAAAGTACCAAATTTTAAATCCCAGCTCGCCCATATCGGCGCCGAAAAGTCCGCGCAGGCGCTGCGCATCCATCACAAAGCCCACGAAGATCGCCGAGGTTAGCGCGCCGAGGGGCAGCATGACGTTTGAGCTTACGAAGTCCAAGCAGTCAAAAAAGCTCGCGTCGAAAAGCTTAAACCTGCTCGCATAATCCGCATGCATCGATAGTAGCGAGCATGCGCCTAGCACCGCTATGACGCACCCCGATATGCAGACTGCGCGCAGGCGCGAAATTTTAAACCTGCCGATGAGATAGAAGACGAAGGGCTCGATCATCGAAACCGCGCTCGTGATCCCCGCGAAAAAGAGCGAGACGAAAAACGCGACTTCAAGCACCTGCCCCGCTAGCCCCATTTTTGCAAACATCGTAGTGAGCGAGACGAACACGAGCCCCGCACCCTGCGCGGGATCGGCGCGAAATTCGAAGATGAAGGTAAATACGATGAGCCCCATCATCAGCCCGATCGCGATGTTGATAAATACGATGTTTACCGAGCTTCGCACCAGCCGCACCCCCTCGCTAAGCGATGCCGCGTATGCCGCGATACAGCCGACGCCCACGCACAGGGTAAAGAGCGCGAGCCCGAGCGCGGAGAGGACGGAGTTAACAGTGATTTTGCTGAAGTCGGGATAGAAAAGAAATTTCGCCGCTGCGCCGAAGCCCTGCATCGTGCACGCATACGCAAGCATCGCGAGCAGCAGCACGAAAAGCAGCGGCATCATCACGACGTTTAGCCGCTCGATACCGCTTTTGATGCCGCGCGCGACGACGGAGAGCGTCAGCACGAGCGCAAGCGCGTAAAAGCCCAGGCTCGTGGCTAGCGAATGCGAGATGAGATCGTCAAAGACGGCGCCCGCTTCCTCGGCAGTTGCGGGCAGCGGAGAAAAGCCCAAAAATATGTAGCGGATCACCCAGCCGAGGATGACGAGGTAAAAGGACAGCACCAGCATGCCGCCCGCGATGAAAACGCCTCCCGCGCGCCATTTGCGTCCGCCGCGCGGCGCCAGCGTCTCGTATGCGCTCGGCAGATCCCGCCCGCTTAGCCTGCCTAGCGCCATCTCGGCTAGGAATATGCTAAAGCCCACGCCCAGCGTGAGCGCGAGATACAAAAGCACGAAGGCGCTGCCGCCGTTTTGACCCACGAGGGTGGGGAATTTCCATGCGTTGCCAAGCCCCACCGCACCGCCTGCGACGGCAAGTATGAAGCCGATTTTGCTAAATTTATCGTTCATTTTCTCTCCGATGATTTTTAAATTTTAAAGCCGCGGAATTTTAAAATTCCAAACTATATACGCAAACTCACTATGAAATTTGACGCGCTATTTTTTGGACCGCTTTAGCGCTAAATTTTAAAATTCCAAGCACAATTTTGCGCGGGCCACCACAAAATTTTACGCGCCGCTTCTGCGGCAGATTGCATAGACCACGTCATAAACTATCGTGGCGGCTGTGCACCGACCGTCTCGGTTTATAATTTTAAAATTTCGCAGCGTGATCAGACGCGGCTGCGCTACGGCGTCTTTGCCGCGCGCACCGATCGCCATGCAGGTTGCCGCGGTCGCGCCGAAAGCTGATTGTCGCTACATACTTTGATCTTCCTCTATCTAAACATAAAATTTTAAACTATCGCCGCAAGGCTAACGGATCGCCGCAAGTTCGCTATGAAATTTGGCGCGTTGCTTTTGGACTGCTTTAGCGCCAAATTTTAAATCCATGTTATCCACCTGCTTTACAAAATTTAAAAATTTAAAATTTTTAGCTGATTGAGCGCTATCACTACGATCGCGACTGGCGCCACGAAGCGCAATAGCACGAAATACCACAGCTTAAAGCCCATTCGTCCCATATATGGGCGCAGTAGAATTTCGACGGCTCGTTTTTTGATCACGAATCCTACGAAAATCGCCACAATTATGCCGCTAAGAGGCATTAAGATATTCGAGGTTAGGTAATCAAGCACGTCAAAAAAGCTCTTGCCACCTAGGCTAAAATACTCGCTCGTGCCCCCGTAATAACCCAAAATGCAGCATATCCCTAAAACATACGTCACGGCAAAAACTAAAAGCGAAGCGCGCTTGCGGCTTAGCTTGCGGGAGTTTACGAGATAATAAATCGCAGGCTCCAGCATCGAAATTGCAGAAGTAATCGCCGCAAATAATAGCGAGGTGAAAAATAAAAAGGCTAGGATGTTTCCGATCGCACCGAGCTTTGAAAAAAGCACCACCAGCGAGACAAACACTAGCCCAGGACCTTGCGCTTTGGGATCGCCGCCGAATTCAAAGATGAAGGTAAAGACGATAAGTCCCATCATCACGCCGATTAGGACATTAATGCAGACGATATTTATGCTTGAGGTTAGGATATTGGTGCGCGCAGGCAGGCTTGCAGCATAGGTCATAATCGTAGTAACGCCCAGCGAGAGTGTAAAAAACGCAAGTCCTAGCGCCGAAAGAACGCTATCTTTATTAAGCTTGGAAAAATCTGGCACTAGCAAGAATTTTGCGCTACGTCCGAATCCATCGAAACTCGCGGCGTAAATTAGCATCAAAACCAGCAAAATAAATAGCGCGGGCATCATCCAGACATTAAGTCGCTCGATGCCGCTTTTAACGCCTTTGGACACGATAAAAAAGCAAAATGCCGACGCTATGGTAAAGCATATCGCCGCGCTTAAAAAATCGCCACCTAAAAGCGCTTTAAACGCTGCGCCGCTTTCATCTATACTTTTTGGCAGATAAAAAGCGCTTGAGACCACGTATTTTAGGATCCAACCCATTACGACGCTGTAAAAAGCATAGATCAAAAGCGCACTAATCATAAAAAATCCCGCGTATTTCCATGCGCCTTTGTATGAGGGCGCGAGCTTTTCAAATGCGCGCACTGGATCACTTTCGCTTAGCCTGCCGATGACGATCTCGGCTAAAAAAATCACGAAGCTAACCAAAAGCGTCAGCAAAAGATATAGCAAGATAAATGCGCTGCCGCCGTTGGTGCCTACTAAAGTGGGGAATTTCCACGCATTACCGAGCCCTACGGCGCTGCCCGCGACCGCGAGAATGAAGCCGATTTTGCTAAATTTATCATTCATATTATGCCTTGTAGCGGAATTTAAAAGGGCAATATTAGCAAAATCTAGCTTAACTCGCCAAGCTAGCCGAGTGGAATTTAGGCAAACCCGCTATAATGCCGCGAATTTTAAAGGAGATAAAATGAAATCGATAAAAGAAGTGATGCTCTCTCGCCACAGTTGCCGTAAATTTTGCAGCTATAAACTAAATAGCGAGCTCGTGCATGAGATACTTGATCTTGCGCGCTTAAGTCCTAGCTCATGCGGATTAGAGCCTTGGAGGATGATGATAATCTCGGATCCTTGCGAGCTAAAAGAGCTTTCCGTAGCCTGTAACAGTCAGCCGCAAGTAGCTGAGTGCTCGCACGCCGTGATTTTAATCGCGCGTAACGATCTGCGCGTGGGCGAAGCGTATTTAGAGCGCACCGTCCGCCGTCGTGCAAACACTTCGCAAAAATATGAAGCTGCGATGAATTATTTCTGCGCGAAATTTGCGGGCTTAGACGACGAAGCGCTGATGAACTACGCGACCAAGCAGCTTTATATCTTAGCGGCAAATATCGCTAATATCGCCGAGAGCTTTGACGTGCGCTCGTGCATAATGACCGGCTTTGACGCCGCGGCTCTGGAAAGATTCTGCGCTTTAGAGGCGAAATTTCGTCCCGCGATCGTCGTGGCTTTGGGACGTGGTGAACCTAGCAAATACCCGCACACGCGCTACAGGCTGGATGAAATTTTAATCTCTCGCGGCGGCAGCGAAAAAAGATAAAATGAAGCATTTCTGCTCGCAAAGCTAGGCGCAAGCTTCGTTTATTAAAAGCGTCGTTTTGCGAAATTTTATCGGTTTAAAAGTGCGATAGCGTTAAAATGCGCTTAAAATTTCAAAGGATAATCATGCAAGTCAAACTTCTAAATTTCACTCCGCTTTGGGTCTGCTCAAACGCGATCCGCACCTGCTGGCAGAGCTTTGAGCGCGGCGATTGCGGCGGCGCCAAAGACCTAGCGCTCATTGACCGCGTCGGCAACCAGCTCAAGCACTCAAGCACGCTGGAGCACCTCTACTACAACTTCTACATCAGCGGTATTTCGCGCGCGCTGCTTCAGGAGCTGGCGCGCCACCGCCTAGCAAGCCTTAGCGTAAAATCCACGCGCTACACTCTCAAAGAATTGCGCGGCGAGGGCAGCTTCGCACAAGGGGATTTCGAAAACGCCGCGCGATACATCGT
>NZ_CALIJF010000383.1 GCF_938018035.1 uncultured Campylobacter sp.
ATGCGACTAGCGTACTCGAAATTCGTCATTTTCACCCCTTTAAATTTTGACCGTCAAAGCGCTTGCGTGGAATTTTACCTAAATTTCGCGCATTTGCCGAATTAAAATTTACGCGCGATGAGACTTTTGTAGAATTTAAAATTTAGCGGTTCGGTTTGGGCTCGGTACCGCGACAAAGCGGCGGGGCGATGAGCGGCGACGGGTTGTCGCGCGGGCGGTTAGTAGCGGTGGATGGGTATCGCGCGGCGGGAGAGCGGCGCCTAACGGCGAGACCTACGGCGCGTGACGACAGGGGTAGCCGATGATCGCGACCGCAGCGCTCGCAGGCAGCAGCTTGCTCGCAGAAGTGAGTTTTTCGCGCTCAGACCGTCGCAAAATGGCGAGCAGTGTATTGGATGATGGCACGACCGCGGTATTCGCGGGTCGCTCGCTCGCAAAAGCTGGCTTGCGCTCAGAGTGCGCATTAGCGGCGCAAGGTCGGCGGCATTGTTTGATCCGTTGCGCGCGAAATGAAATTTTATCGTTTAAATTCTAGAGCAAGACCTGCGCCTGAGGCGGCAAATTTGCTTGTAGTAATGAAATTTATCGTCCAAATTTAGTAAAAGATAAAATTCCAAATCGCGCATTAAGTAGTGTGAAATTTTATTTGATTTTGCTTCGCCGCGCAGCGGTTTGCACGGCTTGCTTTAAATTTTATTCTATCCCCGCAAATGCTGCTTTTGCGTCCGCCAGATCCTTCTCGTCCGGGTGTTTCGCAGCCTCCGCCCAGCGCGCAAGTCGCTCGGGGGTGATAGGGTGGGGCGAGTTGCCGCCGGCCGCCATTTTGCGCATCGTTTCAAGTAGATTCGGATCGATCGCGCCCTGGCAGGCAAACTCCCTTATAATCTCGTTGCCGTTTGCTTTAAGCCCCTCTTCAAAGGCATCCAGGCACTTGCGCGAGTGCTCGCCGCCTGGCTCTGCGCCCAGAGTCATAAAAACGCCTAGTTTCTTGCCGTGAATCTTGCGTAAAAAGCGCATAAATTTCGCTTCGGCTTCGCCCTTATCGACGTAAAAGCCCAAGGCTATAAAGTCGTAGTCATCGACCTCGCCTTCAAAGTCGCGGAAATTTAGGCTCTCGCAGCCTAGTTGCTCGGCGATCGCGTCGCCCACCTTTTTCGTGTTACCCGTTTGCGAGGTGTAAAGCACGATTTTTTTCATACAAAATCCTTTCTAATAATGTTTGCTATCTCTTCGTTGATGTTGTTGCCCCAAAAAATTCCGTCCAAGCTCAAGATCGATCTTTGATCTTTTAGCTCCAAAAGCCCCCAGCTCTCAAATTCTTTGAGCTTTTGCACCGCTTCGTCGTAAATGCTCGCGCTCAGGGCCTCTTTTAGCTCGTTTAAGCTTACGATCGGATACTGAAACAGATTGCTTAGCACGCCGTATTTTGCTTCGCGCTCATCGATTCGCGAGATCATCTTGTGTCCCGACACGCCGTAAATTCCGAAGCCCGCTACGTGTCCGCCCGCGCCGTTGCCGATAGGCAGGATATCCGTGCCCTTGTGGCTTAGCTTGATGTAGCCGTAGTTATCGCGTCCTTTTCGAGCAAGCTTGGTAAGCTCCAAAACCTCGAAATTATCGCTTCCGACAAGCAGCGCTTCCGCGAAAGCGTGGTGCAGCTTCTTATCGGTCGGCAGATCATAGTAGGAGGTGTCGATCTTTTTGGACAACTCCGAGCCTTCGAAAAACATCAGCGAGTAAAAGCTAGCGCTATCTAGACCTAGCTCATCTACGTAGCGCGCGTCCTCTAGCACCTCCTCCACGCTTTCGTTCGGGAAGTTGTAGATGATGTCGCAGCAGAGCATGCCGTCAAATTTTTCTCTAAGATCCTTTAGTCGCTCGATTGCGCGAGCGGGCTTATGCACGCGGTTTAGAAGCGCGCGCCCCTGTCTGCTGAAGGTCTGCACGCCGATGCTAAAGCGATTTACGCCAAAGCTTTGCAGAGCGAGCGCTTTTTGCGTATCTAGATTATGCAGCGTGGTTTCTATGCTGATCTCGCAGTCGTCCGCAATCTTAAAATTTTTATGCAGCGCGCCCAGAACCTTTTCGAAGTGCGTCTCGCTAAAGACGCTCGGCGTGCCGCCGCCGAAGTAGATGCTTTTGACGCTTTTAGTATCGAAATAGGGCATCTCGCCGTAGTCTTTGATCTGGCGGACCAGAAATTTAGAGTATTCGTCTAGCTCGTCGCCGAGTTTGGAGCGCATCATCGAACAAAACGAGCAGATGTTGTCGCAAAACGGCACATGCAGATAGATCACGCAATCGCTGTCTTTCGCGGGCTGCTCTAGCGCATCGAACAGCTCGTTTTCACTCGCGGAGACGCTCTCGAAAAGCTTGGAGCGATGGTGGGATTTAATGCGTTCTTTAAACATCTATTTCGTTGCCTCCGCGTAAATTTCATCCACCGTCTCGCCGATCTGCGGGCTGCCCCGCAAGATGAGCGTCGGGGCCTTTAAAATTTTGCCCGATTTTACCGCTTTGGTATTTCTAAGGATCGGATTTGCTTTTAAAAAATCCTCCGTCTCGCCGCCTACGATGACCATAATGTCGGGGTTTTGCTCCAAGATGTATTCGGCGGATACCGCAGGCGTGCTGCCTTCAAGACCGTCTGCGATATTTTTAGCGCCTAGGCGAGCGAAGATATCGCCGATGAGGGTTTTGTCATTGAAAGCCATAGTGGCGTTTGAGCCGAAAAATAGCGCTACTTTTTTGCCGCTAAGAGCGGGTTTGTCTGCAAAAATTCCATCCATCTGCGCGCAAATTTTATCCGCCTCGCTCTCCTTTTTTACGATCGCCGCGACCTTCTTTACGTTTTGGCAGATATCTGCGGTGGAGTTTGCGTCCATCGCAAGGCTCTTAAGCCCCAGCTTTTGTAGATTTTCGCTAACGCCCGCGGAGTGGAAGCTTGTGATAACCAGATCGGGCTTGAGCTCGACGATTTTTTCGAGGTTGGGCTTCACGTAGGTGCCAACGCTTGGTAGTTTCGCGGTTTCTGCCTCCGGGCGGATCTTGCTCATCGAAGTGGTGGCGATCGCAGCGATTTGATCCTGCGCGCCTAAAGCGTAGATGATCTCGACTGCGGCAGGGTCGAGCACTACCAGGCCTTTGGCGAGCGCAAAACTCGCCGAAAGCAAAGCTATAAGAATTTTTTTCACATTTTCTCCTTTTGCGGTAAGATAAATTTGGTTCCCAAATTTTCGACTATCAGGGCGTCAAAGCCGTAAATTTCTTTTATGATCTGCGGCGTAAAAAGCTCGCTCGCGCTACCGCGATACCTTACTGTGCCGTCTTTTAGCATCAAAATTTCATCGCAAAAAAGCGAGGCTAAATTTAGATCGTGCAGCACGATGACGCTCGTTAAATTTAAAGAGCGCGTCAGGTTTTCGCAGATCCTCATCGCCTCGATCGCGTAGTTCATATCAAGCGCGCCCGTGGGCTCATCGAGCAGTAAAATTTCAGGCTCGCTGACGAGCGCTCTGGCAAGCAGCACGCGCCCGAACTCTCCACCGCTTAGCTCAAATGCGCTACGCTCTAGGAATTTTTTCACGTCCAAAAGCTCTGCCATTTGCTCCACTTTAGCGTGATCGCTCGCATCGTAGCCGCTAAATGCGCTTTTCAGGCGGCAAAACCTGCCCGCAAGTAAAATTTCATTCACGTTTAGCGCGGCTGCGAGGGCTGTTTTTTGCGGCACGAAGCCGATCAGCGCCGCAAGCTCTTTAAGGCCGTATTCGCTCGCTCTTCTGCCGTTTATTTCGATGATCCCGCTTGCGGGTTTTAAAATTTGCAATATATTTTTTAGTAAAGTGCTCTTGCCGCAGCCGTTAGGGCCTAAAATCCCGTAAAATTTACCCCGTTCTAAATTCAGATATATGTCTTGCAGGATCGCCCGCTTGCCGTAGCTGAAGTTTAGCCCGCTTGCTTTCATGCGTGCTTCCTAAACGCAAGGTATAGGAAAAATGGCGCGCCGAAAAACGAAGTCACCACGCCGATCGGAATTTCTACCGGCGAGAGAGCGTTTTTAGCGATTACGTCGCAAAAAACCAAAAAAACTCCGCCGGTAAGCGCGCTAGCAGGGATCAGAACGGCGTTGCTCGCCGTATGAAGCGCCATGCGAAGCGTGTGCGGAATGATGAGCCCCACGAAGCCTATCATCCCCGTAAATGCGACCGAAAAGCCGATGATGAGCGAGGAGACGATGAGCAGGCTCTTTTTGGACTTCTCGACGTTGAGCCCCAGCGACTTCGCCTCCTCGTCGCCGTTTAAGATGATATTTAGCTCGTGGCGCTTCGCGTAAAAATACGCCATGCAAAACAGCAGCGGCGGCAGTAAAAGTGCGATCTTTTGCCAGTTTGCGCCGCCTAAATAGCCCATCATCCACGCCGTAATCCTAAAGCTGTCCTCTCCGATGAGATAGACCGCAAAGGAGGTGAATGCGCCTAAAAACGACGATACGGCGATACCTACGATCAGTAGCGTGGAGATCGAGCGGGTGTGGGCTGCGAGCTTAAAGATCACCAGCGAAAGCCCGCTCGCAGCCAAAAACGCGAAAATTCCGTAAAAAACGTCGCTAAGCCCTAGCAGATAGGCTATGACCGCGCCGAAAGTCGCTGCCGAGGCAATGCCGATGATGTAGGGATCCGCAAGCGGGTTTAAAAATACGCTTTGCACAACCACTCCCGAAGTCGCTAGCAGCGCGCCTATTAAAATTCCAAGCACGAGGCGCGGTAGGCGCATTTGTAGCAATATGAGCTGCTTGGTCTCGTCTATCTCACTGAAGGTGAAAAATTTCACTATGTCGCCCAGCGAAATGCTTGCCCCGCCGCTACTTACGGCTACTAAAGCAAGCAATATGAAAGCTGCGATTAGAAAGAGATAAAATTTAAAACTCATAGCCCACCAGGCGAACTATACGCGCAGATTTCGTCGCGGCGGATATTTTTAAAATTTAAGCGGCGTCGGGAATTTATACGCGCGGAATTTATGAAATTCTCGCGGCTGGCGCAATTATTTTTGAAGCTTACATAGCTTCTGATATCAGCGCGAAAAAGTGCGTAGCCGCACACCTGATCCGGCATAAATTTCCTCCTAAAAGTATTCGCGATTTTTATTAAGAAATTAAAATCGTTATCATGGGATTTTATCGCTTGATTTCTTAAACCGCGATAAATTCCGTAACGGCTAAGAGCTGCGGAGTTAAATTTAGGGCGATTAAATATTAAAATTTCGTGCGCCGCCAAGCTGTCTATTTAAATTTGAAATTCAAAATTTAGGCGGTAAATTTAAACGCCGAAAGAGCTCTTTTTAATTTTGCAATTCAGCTTTAAATTATAAAAACGCCGATAAAATACGCACTAAATTTTATTTAACGAGTCCCGCTTTAAATGCGTAAGTCGTTTTATTAAACGGCAAACTGCGCCGAAGCCGCTCGCTAAGTTTTAAGGAATAAGCATGAAAACATGGCAAAAGATCCTTTGGGCGGCGGTCGCCGTCATAGGGGCGTGGTGTTTCGGCGTACTTGCGCTAAATAAAGGCGAGAGCATCAGCGCCGTCTGGCTCGTAGTAGCCAGCGCGTGCATCTATCTGATCGGATACACCTTCTACGGGCGCTTTATCGCGTATCGCGTCTTTGAGCTGGACGATCGCCGCGCGACTCCTGCGGTGATCCGAAACGACGGGCGTGATTACGTTCCTACGAACAAATACGTCCTTTTCGGTCACCATTTCGCCGCTATCGCAGGCGCCGGACCGCTCGTAGGTCCAGTAGTGGCCGCACAGATGGGCTATCTGCCCGGTACTATTTGGCTTTTGGTGGGCGTCGTGCTTGCAGGCGCGGTGCATGATTTTATCGTGCTCGTGCTATCTACGCGACGCGGCGGCAAGAGCCTCGGCGAGATGATAAAAGACGAGATGGGCAAGCTCACGGGCGGCATCGCGATGATCGGGATTTTTTTCATCATGCTGATCATCGTGGCGATCTTGGCTATGGTCGTCGTAAAGGCGCTCGCAAACTCGCCGTGGGGGCTTTTTACGATCGCGATGACGATACCGATCGCCATATTTATGGGAATTTACATGAGGTTTTTGCGCCCAGGCAAGGTCAGCGAGGCATCGATCATCGGCTTTATTTTGCTGATGCTTTCGCTTTGGGGCGGGCATTACGTCTCGATCGATCCGTACTGGCACGACATCTTTTCGCTAAAGGGCGAGACGCTCGCGCTTCTTACGATCGGCTACGGCTTTATCGCGGCTATCTTGCCCGTGTGGCTGCTGCTCGCGCCGCGTGATTATCTAAGCACCTTCCTTAAGCTCGGCGTCATCATCGGTATGGCGGTCGCGATAATTTTCGTCGCACCCGAGCTTAAAATGCCCGCTACGACGAAATTTATCGACGGCACGGGTCCCGTTTTTGCAGGTCCGATATTTCCGTTTTTGTTTATCACTATCGCATGCGGCGCGATTTCGGGCTTTCACGCGCTGATCTCCAGCGGTACGACGCCGAAGATGGTCGAGCGCGAAACCCACACTCTTTTCATCGGCTATGGCTCGATGCTTATGGAGAGCCTTGTGGGCGTAATGGCGCTTGTGGCTGCGTGCATACTAAGCCCGGGCGAATATTTCGCTATCAACTCGCCAGCTGCGGTACTGGGCAAAGACGCGGTAAGCGTCGCGGCGTACATAAATTCTATCGGATTTAGCATTACGCCCGAGCAGATCGGCGCCTTGGCTTCAAACGTCGGCGAAACCACGATGATGAGCCGCACGGGCGGCGCTCCTACCTTTGCGATGGGGCTAACGATGCTGCTGCATCAGATCATCGGCGGCAAGGAGCTGATGGCGTTTTGGTATCATTTCGCGATTTTGTTTGAGGCGCTGTTTATTCTGACCGCGGTCGATGCGGGCACGCGCACGGGGCGCTTTATGGTGCAAGAAATTTTAGGCAACGTCTATAAACCATTCTCCGATACTAAAAATTCCCTCTACGGCATCATCGCGACGCTGATCTGCGTGGCGGGCTGGGGCTATCTGCTCTACAGCGGCGTTACCGATCCTATGGGCGGAATTTACACGCTGTGGCCGCTTTTCGGCGCGTCCAATCAGATGCTCGCGGGCATCGCGCTGCTGCTTGCGACGGTGGTGCTTTTTAAAATGGGCAAGCAAAAATACGCCTTCGTCACGATCGCTCCTGCGATTTGGGTGCTTATAACCACGCTTTATGCGGCGATCTTAAAGCTGATGCCGGCTAACGGCGAGCGCGTGCACGACGCGGTAAGCCACGTGGCTATCGCGCAAAATACCGCCGCCAAGCTCGCTAGTCTAAGCGATCCTGCCGCGATCGAAAAGGCGCAGGCTATCATCAGAAATAACGTCATCGACGCCGTGCTATGTGCTCTTTTCGTCGTCGTTACGATCATCGTCATCGTCCAAACGATCCGAATGTGTCTTAAAATTTCAAAGGGCGGCGCGAGCGAGGGATATTTCAAGCTAGCAGAAAGCGAGTACGTAGATAGGGGCGTTTATGAAAAAGTTTAAATTTAATCCACTCGCAGCCCCGAAGGCCGTGGCGAGGTTTCTGGCGCGCGCGGATGCCGCGCTTGCGCCGCTCATCGGGCTCGGCGATTACGAGGGCTATCTGAGTCATTTCAGAAGCGCTCATCCGGACGAAATCCCGCTAAGCAGGGCGGAATTTTTTCGCGCGATGCAAGATAGCAAGGCGAAAAACGTCAAGTGCTGATAGCGGCGAAAGGGCGCGGTCGCGCCGTACTCATCGCCGGCCGCGCCGTTTTGCAACGGTCTCGCCTGCATGTCGTAGAATTTTTAAACGGGTATTTCCGCGTCTTGGTAGAATTCTATATAAAATTTTTGCAAAATTTTTCAGCGAACCCGCCTTAATTAAAGGCGTGAAATCACAGCTGTAAATTTTAATCAGGAATATGAGCGTGCTTGGATCATGGCTTAGATCTCATAGCAGGTTAAAATTTGATCCGCGTCCTCGTCGTAGGCGTTATCGACTAGTACGAGATCGAGGGCGCGCTTGGGCGTGCGATGCCTGCGTTTTTCATTTTTACCGGGAGCGAGGAGTGAATATTCACGGTTTTCGATAC
>NZ_CALIJF010000384.1 GCF_938018035.1 uncultured Campylobacter sp.
CGCTAAAGCTAGAATTTTTGACTAGGTCTGCGCCGAAATCCTTGCGAAAATTTGCCGCCCGATCCGCACCCGCACCTAAATCCACGTCTAAATTTAATCCGCCAGCTTCATTTTGCGCCGCGGGCTCCTCGTCAAAAAGATAAAACGGATGGTGCATTATTTTTAGCCGCAGCCCTGCAAACTCCGTGCAAAAGGGCTCGTCGTGCAGGTTGAACTCATTTTTAAACTCGGTAAGCGCTTCGTCGTTGTTCCCTAAAACCGCGAAGTAGGGCTTGCCGCTTTGTCGCAAAAGCCGCAGCGTCTCGCTCGCGACGATATCGCCCGCGTGCACGAGCAGATCCGCTCCGCGCGCGAGCAGCCACTCTATGACGCTGGCAGCGACTTTCGTTTCGCGATGAGAGTCCGAGATGATGCCTATTATCAATCGATCTCTTCTTTAAGCTTGCACTGCGGACACTCGGCGAAATTGCCTTTTTTCAGCTCTTTGCGGAGCATGTATGAGTTGCCGCACTGCGGGCATGCGCGCGCGATTGGCGCGTAGTTGCTCACAAAGCCGCATTTAGGGTAGTTCGTGCAGCCGTAGAATTTGCCGCGTCTGGAGAAGCGCTCGACGATCTCGCCGGTGCCGCAGCTTGGGCACTTAACGCCCGTGGAGACGAGCGGTTTTTTCTCCTTTGCCGCGCCTTCGATTTTACGCGAGTATTTGCACTTCGGATAGCCCTCGCAGGCGATAAACTCGCCGTATCTGCCCTTGCGCTTGATCAAATTTTTACCGCACTGCGGGCATTTTTCATCTAGCACTTCGGGCGCCGCCTTCTCCTCGCTCGCCCCCTCAGCGCTGGCGTCTGCGTTGCGCGAGTATTTGCATTTCGGATAGTTCGAGCAAGCGATAAACTCGCCGAATCTGCCCTGGCGCTTAAGTAGCTCGCCGCCGCAGTTCGGGCAGGTTTCGCCGATCTTTTCGGCTAGCTTTTGGCTTGCGATCGACGTTTTTCCTTTGGCGATCTCGTCCATAAAAGGGTAGTAAAAATCCGCCAAAATTTGCTGCCAGTCCGCTTTGTTTTCGGCGATGTCGTCGAGCTTTTCTTCCATTTTGGAGGTAAACTCGCTATCGACGATATTTTTAAAATTTTGCTCCAGCATCTCGGTGATCTTAAAGGCGATCTCGCTCGGCACCAGGTGCTTTTGCTCGATATTTACGTAGTTGCGCGCAGTAAGCAGCGAGATGGTAGGCGCATAGGTCGAGGGCCTGCCGATGCCGAGGCTTTCGAGCTTTTTGATGAGGCTTGCTTCCGAATAGCGCGCCGGCGGCTCGGTGAAGTGCTGCTGCGAGCTTAGGCTTTGCAGGCTCATCGCGTCGCCCGCGCTAAGGCTCGGTAAAATTTTATCTTTATCCAGATCGCCGTAAGCCTTGTAAAATCCGTCAAATTCCACCTTGCGCCCGCTGATCTTAAACGCGCCTGCTTCGCCGCGCACGATGATCGTTTGGATCTGTGAGACGCTAGGGCTCATCTGCGAGGCTACGAAGCGGTTGTAGATGAGCGCGTAAAGGCGGTATTCGTCGCGAGGCAGGATTTTTTGTGCGAGCTCGGGGGTAAGCTTCAGATCGGTAGGCCTTATCGCTTCGTGCGCCTCCTGCGCGCCTTTGCTCTTGGTGGCGTATAAATTCGGGCTTTTGGGCAGATATTTTTCGCCGAAGTGCTCGCCGATTAGCTCGCGAGCCGCCGCGATCGCTTCTTTGGCGATATTTAGCGAGTCGGTTCGCATATAGGTGATCGCGCCACCGTTTTTGGTATTGACGCCTTCGTAAAGGCTCTGCGCGAGGCTCATCGTCTTGCGCGGATTAAAGCTTAGAGCCGTACTTGCCGCCTGTTGTAGCGTCGAGGTCATAAACGGCGGGTAGGGGTTTGTTTTGCGCGATTTGCTCTCGATACTCTCTACGCTAAATTTGTCTTTTTGCAGCTCAGAGACGATCTCGCTAGCCTGCGCCGCGTTTTTGATCGAGAGCTTTTCCATCTTCTCGCCGCGAAATTCCACGAGCTCGGCCTCCAAATCCTTCTTAAAAACCGCGTCGATGCTGTGAAATTCTACCGGTTTAAAATTTAAAATTTCGCGCTCGCGATCGACGACGATCTTAAGCGCGGCGCTTTGGACGCGACCCGCGCTTAAGCCGCGCTGGATCTTTAAATTTAAGAGCGGGCTTAGTTTGTAGCCCACGATGCGATCGAGTAGGCGGCGCGCTTGTTGAGCGTTTACGCTTGCGATATTGAGCTTGCGCGGCGAACTTAGCGCGTTTGAGATCGCGCTTTTGGTGATCTCATGAAACACGATGCGCGGCAACTCCTGCGCCTGCTTGCCGATCGAAGCGGCGATATGATAGGCGATCGCCTCGCCCTCGCGGTCCTCGTCCGTCGCGAGGTAAATTTGATCCGCCTTTTTGGCGAGCGTCTTTATCTGCTTTACGATCTGATCGTGATCGGCGCTGATTTCATATTCGGGCTCGAAGCTTTTATCTTTGATTTTAATGCCGAATTTTTTCTGCGGCAGATCGCGGATATGGCCTTTAGACGCGATTACGTCGTAATTGTCGCCTAAGAAATTTTTGATCGTTTTGGCTTTTGCGGGAGATTCTACGATGATTAAATTTTTCATTGTTTAATCCTTTAGAATTCTAGGCAGCGTGATGCCCTTTTGGCTTTGGTATTTGCCCTTTTTGTCGCAGTAGCTCACCTCGCACGGTTCGTCTCCTTGCAGAAACAAAACCTGCGCGATGCCTTCGTTCGCGTAAATTTTTGCAGGCAGCGGTGTGGTGTTGGAAATTTCAATCGTGATGTGCCCTTCAAAGCCCGGCTCAAACGGCGTTACGTTTACGATGATGCCGCAGCGCGCGTAGGTGCTTTTACCGAGGCAGATCGCAAGCACGTCGCGAGGCATTTTGAAGTATTCGATAGTGCGCGCTAGAGCGAAGGAATTCGGCGGCACGATGCAGACGTCGCCCTCAAAGTCCACGACGTTTTTTGCGTCGAAATTTTTAGGATCGACGACCGTTCCGCCGACGTTTGTAAAAATTTTAAATTCGCGCGCTACGCGTATGTCGTACCCGTAGCTCGAAAGTCCGTAGCTAACGACGCCGCGGCCGATATTTTCCTCGCAAAAGGGCGCTATCATATCGTGCTGCTGCGACATCTGTCTGATCCATTTATCGCTTTTCAGTCCCATAAAATTTCCTTAAAATAATCAAAATTTTTCGCGCATTATAGCAGCAAAA
>NZ_CALIJF010000385.1 GCF_938018035.1 uncultured Campylobacter sp.
GAATAGAAAAAACGCCCGCATCTGCTCGCGCCCGTAAAGCTCGAACGCTCGCTGTAAATTTAGCGTCTTTAGCGCCGTGTCGCCTTGCCCCTGTTTCGGCGGCTGCTCTTGTCCCCGCTCCTGCGCTCTGCCCCATTCTCGCTCCTGTTTTTGCTGCTGCGCTTGCCCCTGCTCCTGCTCTCGTTCTTGCTGTTGCGTTTGTGCGGCTTGCGCAGAAATGCTCGAACCTAGCGTGCACTCAGCCCTTGCGACGGCGTGCTGATTTTGTGGCAGCGTATCGCTTGTTGCTTGCGAGGGGTTAAATTTAAAATTCTCGTCGCTACAGTTCGCGCCGTTTGCGTCATTTGGATGATTAAATTTAAGACTATCGCCTCGCCCTGCTAAGTCTGCGCCTTTTTGCTCGCTCGAGGTACACTCGTTTTGCTGCCACTCGTCTGCGGCGTCTTGCAAGCCATACTTTATAGGCTCCGCGCCTTGTAGATCGCACCGCTCATCTGCAGTAGCGAAATTTTGCCTCGCAAGCCCTTCGGCGCTAAATTTAGACAAACCGCAAAAGGCTAAATCTAAAATTTTATCTGTGAGGGGAGCATTTTTTGAAATTTGCAAAGCGAGCCTGACGTCCGAAACATCCGCGTCAAACGATGCTAAAATTTTTAAAATTTCATCGCTAAAGCCCGCGAGCGCGCCTATTTTTTGGGTTATAAATTTATTCATTTTAAAAAGCCGTTCAATATAAATTTCGCACAATCATATCAAATTTTAACTCAAATTGCAAAGCAAAACGCCGCCGTTGCGTCTAAATTCCGCTTCGGCTCGCGGGCTTTTGAAGCGCTTTTTTTGCGTTTGAAAATCGCAGATCAACCCGCCCGTTTATCGTAACGGTAAAACTAAAATTTCATCCGCTGTTTTATAAAATTTTAATCCCCTTTCGTATAGAATGCATCGAAATTCCGTTTATAAAGAGCTCAATTAAAACAGAAGTTTGAAGAGCTAAAAAGACTTAAAAACTGAAAATAACTTTAAAATGCTCAAGCTAGTTTTTAAAATTCCATATAAATTTAAGCAGTTGAATTTATATGGAATTTAATGACGAGCTAAGATATAGAGCAATAAAATATTGCTACTAAAAAAGTTCTTTGGGCTTTACAAATTTGCATATGTATTTTTATAAGGGTTAGATATGCGCAGTATAGTATTTCTTTTCATAATACCCGCTTTTTTTACCATAAGCTTTTTTGTCGCCTTAATCGCCCCTAAAGGCAAACGCAAACGTTTTTGGCTTCTTGTTTGGTTTGTCGTATTTTTTGGTGACGGATTTATAGTTTCTGCCATATTTCATTGCTACGGATATCTATACGGCAAAATAAACGTCTATGAAAAGCCAGCTATCAGAGCATATTATGCCGGAGAAAAGAAATTTGATCTAGGGTTTCCTAAAGTAAATCAATTCTCATCGCAAGATTATACTAAAGACATTGCTTTTACGATGTTGATAAATGGCAATTTGGACTATATAGATTATAGAGTTCAAGCGAAAGATAGTGCCAATAATGGTAAATTTTTTAGAATGTACGTAGATAACAATACTTCAAATAAATGCTTTATGTCGATAGATGAAGAACTAAAGGACTACTTATCCGATAAAAAAATACCTTACTCTGAATTTAAACAACTTTACGACGAGTACCACTCAAAACCTGGCGAGTATAAAGAGATATATTATGATGCTTGGTTTGATAACGAAGAGAGAAAAAAGAGTTACCCGCAGCAACAAAGAATAGTAGTGGACAAAATAATAAAAATAGTGCAAGAACGATATAGAAGCCCAAACCCTATTAATATGAACGGCAAGGTATTTACATGGGACGACTATCAAATAAAACGGGTTATAGATAGGCTACAAGACGTAGATAAAAAAATGGAATACTACAAGCAAATTTATAAAGACAAATGCATAGCGCGCAAAGAAATCTCCAAAGATGAGATAGCGCCTACCGAGCTTATAGTGGAAGATCCATATCATCTCCTAGAACCAAAGCCTAATATAAAAACTATATTCGATAATATGCTGGGCATGGGATTTAACTACGGTGGAATCATAAAAGATATAAATACGGGCAAGATACTAGCCGACAATATATACATCTATGAGTCTTATCACACTTGGATATTGCAAGCTCTAGTGAGTGCTTTGGGTCCGCAATCTGGCGGTGAGTTTTGGATGTGTAACAAAAATGAAACTAATTCAATAGAAAAGTGTAATCAAAAGATGATAGAGGAATTCTTCAGAAAGGATAGAAAATGAGAAAGTTTGAGGCGCTAAAAACATATGCAGAGCTAGCTTGGGCGGAGTATAGGGGATTGAACAATTAACAAGCTGTGGTATAAAAAAGACTGCCATGGATTTTGGATTTAACCGAGGGCAATTCAGATCAAACAGATCCAAATATCAAATTTGCAAATTTAAATTTACTAATTATGTGAATTTGTAAAGTAAGTTTAAATTTGTAAATTTAATAAATTCGGTATCAAACGATGCTGACCGAGTTTAAATTCACAAGTTAAACTTTAAATTTGAAAGGAAAAATATGAAAAAATTATTTAAAATTTTATTTATAATATTTATTTTATTTACTTTGTGGATTATTATTTCATTTGCTTATCAACTTTATAAAGACGATAAAAGGCATACTGCCGAATTAGAAGCTATGTTTGACAAATACGATAAAGTAAAATATTTGGAAAACAAGATAGATTTTAAAACAGCAACCGAGCATGAAAAAATTAATTTTTACATAAAAGATTTTCTACAAAAAATTCACTATTTAGACAATTATCCAGCAAAAGATATAAAAAAGATGAAAAATATCCATAGAGATATAAATGACTTTGCTGAAACAAGATTTTATCTTTGCAATGGAGACAAATACCCTGATGACAAATGCAAATTTTTCAAGCTTGATAAAAGATTAAATTTAGAATATTTACTAAATTTAGGTTCTAAAATTTGTAATGCCGACACGCCTACGCAAAACGCACAAGAGATAATTGATAATGATGAAATTTTAAAAATAGAACCTTTTTATCCGTTTAATGAAAAATACATTATTGATGAAAATGGTAAATTTTTGGAAAATTTCGTTTATATTGGCGAAAATAAGCATATACTTTTTTCAGATTTTATATTTATAAATAAAAAAGTCTTAAAATATCACGATACAAAAAACGACATAGTCATTGTATCAAATATTATGTTTTCTTGGCTTTTAGCAAATGCTATTGTCAATAAAGAAATATCAGAATTTTGCGTTACCCATAATCTACTGACAACCAACAAAAAAAGATTTTTTGAAAAAACATATGGGAGAGAATATTATTTTAAATATATTCCTACTAATAGACCTACACTCCAAAATATCATTTTTAATGATTTTGCATATAATGGCGATTACTATTATAATGCGATTTTAGAGCAATACCAAACCTTAAAAAACAACAATTTTAATAAAAATCTAAATTTACAAGGAGGAGGCAATGCCAAAAATTGATTTAAACGGCGACGGAATAAAAACAATATCAAGAAAAACAGTAAAACATACTTCGACCTGG
>NZ_CALIJF010000386.1 GCF_938018035.1 uncultured Campylobacter sp.
AAATGGTGACCCACAGGAGATTTGAACTCCTGTTACCGGCGTGAGAGGCCAGCGTCCTAACCACTAGACGAGTGGGCCGCGAAATTAAAAATGAGATAATAGCGAAGTGTATATAAATTTTGGATTAAATTATATATTTTTGGCAAAAATAACACAAAATAAAATTTTCGCCGAAAACTTAAAGCTTTTTGGCATAGCCGCAAATCTTGGTGCTATAGAGAGTCCGATATGCCGCCCATTCTAGATGGCACATAAATAAGTTCCGTCGTTGCAGCCATAAGCCAAATCGATATCATAAAAGCTTGCTGTGCCTTGCTATCAGCATCAAAAATGCCAATAATTTTATCGCGCCGATTTAAAGCATACGATAAAGAAGCCAAATTTAACATAGCTTTTATTTGGCTTCTAGGCTTTTTAGATACTCATATACTCTTTTATCCTCGTTTTTCCTTGCCCAATCCGATGGAGTTACACTTTGGTTATGAGAACATCTAGCTTTTGGATCGGCGCCTCTTTCTACTAGATATTTTACGATTTCTAGACTATGAGAACTTGCCGCATAATTTACCATGGAGCATCCATCGCTATCCTTTGCTTTAAAATTTCCGCCGTATTTTTCTAAAAGCTTTACGAGCATAAAACTCTTCTCATCGTCGTGTTGACTTCCGAATACGCTCATCATCATTGCGCTATCAGTCAGTCTTTTTGCGCACTCTAGCATCGCGCGAAGCGAATTTTCGTTACCTAACATTACCGCCATTTCGATGGGAGTGGTATTTTCATGACCTTTAAAATTCGGATCGCCGCCCATTTCGCAGTATTTTTTAGCATCTTCGGCGTTGTCTGAATATGCCGTTTTGTGAAGCAACGTTTGTATCTCATCCGCACTCAAACTCTCTTCAGTCTTAGGCGTAACGAAAAAGTTTTTGTCGTAAATCTCCTTTAATGAATTTGTACCGTAGTATTTACCCGGCTCGTCTTTAAAAATCAAATTTATACCATTTAAATCCGTAAGTTCTATAGAGTCGTTTGTTTTTAAATTTATTATCTTGTTAAAGTTAAAAACTAAATCATCCTTTTTAACCCCGCTATCAAAGATGAAAAAGTGACTAAACTCGTAAGGAAATTCGTTTTTGTATTCAGGGTTTGACGCCGGATTTATCCTAGAATCGCCGATTTCTATCTTATCATGCCCCCATCTTTTGCCGAATATAAATATATTTGTACCCCAGCTTTTTGAAATTTTATCATCGTTCTCGCCCATTACGAAGATATCGTTTCCCCATGGGTCTTCCACATCGCTTCTGCCGCCCGTCAAAATATAGACGTTGTTATTTCCGGGGCAAATTATAGAGTGCCTCGTATCGCTTTCGGCTATAATGATCTCGTCTGCGTTTTGGTTGCAGCGAGAATTTATATCCCAATATATGGTTTTGCTAAAATTTAAACTCACGTCTTCTAATACGGTGGTATCAAATCCTTGCGTCACTAAAATCTTTTTAGGAAAATATCCTTTCGCTTGCCCGTCTTTGATAAATTTTTCCAAGCTTTGAAAGTCGGTTATATTGCCTCCAAAACAGCCGCCAACCACCAAAAACAATATAACGATAAATCTCATACTCGCTCCTCTTTTCGATATAAAATTTTAAAAATTATACAAAATTTGTAAGCAAAATTTACTAAAAACA
>NZ_CALIJF010000387.1 GCF_938018035.1 uncultured Campylobacter sp.
AGCTTGCGGCGACGAAATCGCCCGTGACCTTCTCCTCGCGAAAATACGCGACGCAAAGCATGATGTGAACCGCGAGTGAAAATTTGATACCTACTTGCATTTCGCTCCTTGATTTGGATCTGAATTTTAGAATTTAAGCGAAATTTTCCTTAAACTCGGGCGCTAAATTTCAGATCGCGCTAAAATTTAATCCACCAAGCGATTTTCTTAAAATTCTAACCTTAAATTTAATCGTTTCTAAATTTTATCAGCCAAACGATCTTTCTAAAATTCGGATATTAAATTTTAATCGTTCCGAAATTTCATCCGCTAAGCGATTTTTCTAAAATTTAGATGTTAATTTTAATCGCGCCTAAATTTCATCCGCGACATAGCAAGCCATGCGTTGCCTATACCGATAGCGAGACTATCCCCGTCTGCCGCTACTACTACATTATCTTTGCCGACATTATCGCCGTTACTGCTACTCTCTCTGCTACCATTCATTATATTTACAGCAGATTGCTATTGCTGCTTGCCGCTACGCTACCATCGCTCATTATTTTTACGGCTGTTATTGCAGTCGCCGCAGCGCCGTTCATTATATTCTTGCTGCCGCCCGCTGCGATACGGCTGCCGTTAATACCGCCGCCCGTGCCGCTGTCGCCTACCACCATTGCAGCCGCTGCCACTGCTCATTACCACTGCCGCCGTTGTTGTGAATACAATCCGCCGCAGTCGCCGCCGCCGTATTCATTAAATTTTAAATTCTAGTTCGAGTTCGGCTCCGCCGCTAAATTTTAATTTCAAGCCGTAGCTAGCTCTAAATTTTAATTCAAACATAGGCTCTGTCCTAGCGCTAAATTTTGATTTAAAGCTCTAGCTTACTTTTTCGCTAAATTTTAAATTTGCGTTAGAATTTTACCGCGCCACGTAGTTAAAATTTTTGTCCGCGTTTTGCCCACCACGTAGTTAAAATTTGCATCCACGTTTTGTCCGTCGCGCAGTTTAAAATTTACGCGTGGCAACGTCCATTATTCGCCGACTGCCGTAAACGGCTTGCCGATAAATTTTTGCGCCCCGATCTCATCTATTACGGCGAGTGCGAGGTCTGCGTAGCCGATATAGCTTTTGCCCTTGCCGTTTAGGATCAGCTCGTCGCCTCCTAGGACATATGAGCCCGTGCGAGCGGCGTTTGCGTCGTATTCCGCGGCAGGGATCACGTAGGTCCAGATCAAATTTTTGCTCGCTTTTAGCACCTCGTAGCTCGCCGCAGTCGCCCCCGCTACGCCCATATACTCAGCCGGAAAGCTTGGAGTATCCATCAGGCGCGTCTTGCACGAAGCGTCTGTGTATAACACGCCCGCGCCGCCGATGACGAAAAGTCTCGTCTGCGTGCCGCTTAGCAGCTCCGCGATATGCTGCGTCATTTTCGCGTGAAGCGGGAAGGTCTGCGGCGTCCATGCAGCGATCGCGCTAACGACGACGTCAAAGCCCGCCAAATCGGCTTTGCTAAGCTCAAAAACGTCCTTGTGCACGAGCTTGATGGTGCCGTTTTTATACTCTTTGTTTCGCGCGAAGCCCGTTACGTCGTAGCCCTGCTTTAGTGCCTCCGCGACTAGCGCGCTACCCGATTTCCAGGATTGCTACCTTTTTCATTTTCTATCCTTCAAATTTAGATTTTTGTTTGCTCACACAGCCGCCTATCGCTGCGGCAAGCCAATTTAGTTGTCGCCGCGGCTGATATACTCTTATACGACCATCTATCGTCGCTGTTGCAGCCGATAAGCCCGCCGCGCAGGGTGCGTCTTGCCGCGCTGCGCAGTTTAAAATTTACGCCCGCACTTTGCTGCGCGCTTATCTTGCGAAATTTTATAGCCAGCTTGGCTTTACGTCGTCGTTTATCACTCCGTCGCCGTTAGTGTACTGCTCTAGGCTGCCGCGTTTAGTTTGGATGCAGATAAACTTCATCCCCTGCGCGCCCGCCTTAAAGCATCTCTTGCCAGCCGGATCGATGCGGATCGCGTCGCCCTCACCCACCGCCTTCTCCTCGCCGTCGATAAAGAGCGTGCCGCCGCCTTTTAGCACCAAATAAAGCTCCTCGTTTTGCTTGTGCGAATGCACGAACGGCACGCTCACGTTTGCCGGAAGCTCGTTGATAGAAAGCTCACAGCCGCTTAAGCCTAGAGCTTCTTTTAGCTCGACTCTCGGTTCGTTTTTCGTTGAAACGATCTTGTAGTTTGACATCTTTGTCTCCTTAGATTTTTTGTTGTAATGTTATAACTTACAACTGATAAACGAAGTATAGTCAAATTTTGTTGTAAGGTCAAGAGTTACAGCAAAAATTTTCAAAAAATTTGACTCGAATTTTAAAATCAGCTAAAATCCGCGCGATTTTAACCGAAGAATTTTTATGCAAAATAGCGCATTTAAGGCGTTTGC
>NZ_CALIJF010000388.1 GCF_938018035.1 uncultured Campylobacter sp.
AATGTAGTAGTGGCTGTTTTTCTATCGACATAGTAGGACTGGGTATCTACATTAGCCACACATTCATTAGATATGAATGGGCGCAAATAAGTCTGGATGCCACGGATCTTAGTCGATATATCTTGAGTATCATCAGAATCCGTACCATAGCTTTTACGTAGATGATAGCGCTGATTACCTAAGTCGCCACCGATTCTTGCAGTATAGTTGGGCACGCCATTATCGCTATAGCTTCTAGCTGATATTACGTGCGCCAAGATATCTGCGTTTTGCTCATAGTCACCACCCACGCGAAGTTCGGTAGGATTATAAACATCGGTACTAATGCCTTTTTTAGTTATATCGCCACTAGCGGTAGTATCTACGATCTTGCTATACTTGCTCGAATTTTTTAATGCATCGGTATCCACTTTGAAATACGCAGGACGGAGCACGAAGTTATCACTACCACATATATGGAACGAACCATCTTGTGACATTTTAATGCCAAATTCACTACTAGCGGCGTTTATACTATTTTTAAGCTTCTCCAACTCTTTTAGTATAATATTTTCCCAAATATTCTTCTTTTGATCTTTGGTTAAACTATTGTCACACCACTTGATATTAGAATTTTTCTCATCTTCGCTATCGCAATACCCGTATTTCTTTTTAAGCTCCAATTTTTTAAGTTCAAGGTAATAAGCCGTAGGATCGTTATTTTTATCTATATCCTTATCTTTTATATACTTATCCAAATCAGATGTTGAGCTAGACTGTCCATCCGGGCGATAGCTAAGCATAAATGTAAGACCTTGATAAGCATCACCTATTTCGATATCATTCAAATTCAAAATATCCTTATCCTTAAATTCTAATTCTTTATCTACAGAATAAGAATCACCGTTTAGTTTAAACGGAATTTTCAAAGGATCCGTTACGGCTCGACATGAGTAGGCTACGCTATTTTTATCACTCTTATCGGCTTTATCTAGTGTAGTAGCTGCATTTTTTGCCCTAATAACAGACAAAAACAATTTACCTCCTAATGTAAATTTCTCAAGCTTCCTAGTCTCACTACCAGTATATATAAGCTTGCCTGTATTCGGATCTCTTTTAAAATGAGGGGAATTTAAAGCCGCATCGGTATATTCGGTACATTTACCAGTTTTATCGTCATAAGACTTACAATATTGGCTCTCGTAATCCGGTCTAAAGATAAGTTTCGTATCAAAAGGTTTATCGGAAATTTGAGTATAGAGCCTATCATCGTCGTCGTTCTTACTAAAATTCTTATTTACAACCTGTAAACCGCTTAGCGGTAAAATACTTACGGACTTAGATTTATCCGCATCGCACAACTCAAGCTCGGACGCCCCCTCCATGTCGATAAGCACTCGCTTGCCACCACCAACGTCTAGACTTATTTTATAGCTTAGAGTCATAGCAGGAGGTAATAATGTTTGCGCTCCGGTATTAACAGTAGCATTAAACTCGCCGTAAGCCGCTTTACCCGGCTGCATTAGACCACCTACCGGAGCAGTTTCGCCCGTCTTTATCTCGCCCGCATCTTTACCGATGTAAAATTTTAAGACATTGCCGCTTAATGCAGTAAATTGCCTGTCCTTATAAATAGGGTCCGTGACATTTGGAGCAGTAGCATTTATGACATCCTTCATAGTCTTGTATGCGCCTTTTTTATCATCGCGTAAATAGACTAGCCTCTCGGCGGCAGCCGCAGGTATAGTGTTCGTATTCGTAGTAATAGGCTCATTTATAGTCAACTCGTTATTTATAGTAGCACTATCTTTAGTATAAGTTGCACCCGCTTGACCAAAGTCAATTGATACTATTGTTCCTATAGCATCTTCACTATTTCCGCCATTTGATCTGTTTTCAAATCTCATTCTATAGTAGATATTTTCACCGGCTACTACAGGATCTTTGATTGTCTCTGGTTTTTTCTTTTCGATCTCTTCCTTGCTATATCTAGTACCTATTCCTTTGCCCTCGCTGGCTTTACTATCGTCTGTTCTGAAGAATTTTACCCAGTTTGCGGCGTTATAGACTTCATACTGATAGCACATTTGTGGAACATACATATCCACAGATATGGCTATCATGCTTATAAAGTTTTGATCGGACTTGTCAGTTTTTGGATTATACTCAGCACCAAGTTCCAACTTAATACTTGATTGAGTATAGACCATTTTATCGCTTATATCGAATTCGTCTAAATCTATACCTGCAGACTGATTTGATCCGAGATATTCACCGCCTCTTAAAATTTCGGGCGATGCAGCATATCGGCCATTTTCATGCTTTAACCTCATAATACTACCGTCAAATACATTAGAATACCATTCGCTGCCTATCTGAGCCAGCCTATTTACCTTATACTCATCATGCATAAATAAGGTATCCATTTTACCACCGGCTTTTTTATTTTCTACTCTAAAAAATTCCTTTGTTTGGAATTTTGTACCGCCATGTTCAGGTCCCAATTTTGCTTCGCCACCGAAACCTAAAAAACCAAGTTTAGCATTAACATTACCGCTTCTAGGAGTATAAAAGCCATTTAATGCCGTTTCTACTTTTATGGATGCATTTTCGCCATCCCAAGGCGTAATAGCCATAAAATCACCATATATGGTTACATTTTTAGGTTTATAGTAATTATTTTTAAATTTAATGGCTTCCGCATACGAGTATTGCCTCTCTACACCTACCGGATTAGCCGAATTTTGTAGATCGGATATTAGCTTATTTCTAGAATTTAAAGTTTTATCATACACTACGATTATACCCCAGCCGCCCCACATACCGACTCTAATATTTTCTATCTTACCGTTAATAAGACCTACGCCTGCACTGTCCTTACCAGCGCTGGTTACTACATTTCCAACGGTAAAATCTATACTATCCGAGTAATCGACGAAATTACTTCGGACGATATCTGTGATATCCGTAAAGCAACCGTACTCTAAACGCATCTCTGTCTTAAGAGGATCGGGGAGGTTTTTATAGCTGGCATTTTCTTTATAGTTCCAACCCGCTATGCCATTACATCTCTGTCTCTCAATATCTATAGGAGCAGTAGTACTTGCACTTTTTGAGCTTTTCATTCTAAGTTTAACTCGCCTATACCATTTAGCAAACTGCACTCCGTCACCATTTCCTATTGCACGATCCCAACCTGCCTTAATCAGCTCTCTTGCTTCTCTTACGTTACCCTGCCAATATAAAGCCGCAAATACGATATCATCTTTAGTGACGCCCTTAGGCAATCTTAAAGTAGATTTGGAGCTATTTAAATAAAAGCCATAGGGGGAAGTATCGGGATCCTCTTTTAAATAATGACCATTTGAGCCGGCTATGAAATTTATATCATCTGCTTTCGAAACATTGTCCCAGTCAAAGCTAAGCACAGTATTTCCAGCTACGGCGTAATCCCCAAATACATATGTACCAGGACCACCGAATCTAATTACCGGAGACTGATTTTTCCAATTGTGTATACCGGTAAAATTCCATACGCCGCAACTTCCGCCTTTTCCTGGGTTGTTACCGTCTCCACAAACGAAAAAAGTATAAGGTTTGCCCTTACTATCTGTTGCCGTCCTTGTTTCATTATACCACCACCAATGCGGATCGTTACTATCAATAATGCCGCTCTCTGGGTATTCGTAAGGATCTATAACGGCGGGAACAATCTTAATATTGGGTCTATCCGCAAAAGCTCCCGTCGCAACACAAAATAACAGCACCAAAATAGGCGCAAAGCTAAAACTCTTAACTTTCATGATACTACCCTCCGGTCAATAACAT
>NZ_CALIJF010000389.1 GCF_938018035.1 uncultured Campylobacter sp.
TCTTTGAGGGTAAAGATTTGAAATTTCATCTCGTCGATCGGCTTAAATTCTATCGGTCGCAGCGCGCACAGATCTACGGGCGCGGTGATCTGCTCCCGTACGTCGCCGCTAAACATCGCGTGCGCGATCGCTAGGCGCATATCGGCCCTGCTAATGTGCGCCGTCGTAGAGCCGTCTGCGAATTCGACTAGCGCGTGGATCTGCGAGGTGCGCTCGATGAGCGCATCGATATCGCGCATGCCGTAGAGCCAAAACGCCTCGATCACCTCAAAGAGCTTATTCGCCATCGTGGCGCTGTCGATCGTGATCTTCGCGCCCATCTTCCAGTTGGGGTGCTTGAGGGCGTTTTGCGGCGTGAGCGAGCCCAGCTGCGTTAGCGGAACGTCGTAAAACGCGCCGCCGCTAGCCGTGATGATTAGGCGAGAAACGGGGGTTTTGGCGTTGCTAAGTAAAAATTTCAGTCCGAAATGTTCGCTGTCGATCGGGTAAATTTTATCCGTTTGCAGAAATTTCCCGCCGACGACGAGGCTTTCTTTGTTGGCGAGACAGAGCCTTTTGCCGAGCTCTTGGGTTTTTAGGCTGGGCATCATGCCCGCAAAGCCTACGAGAGCGTTTACCACGGTCGTGCTTTTGCACTCCGCAAGCATCTGCAAAATTCCATCCGCGCCGCAAAATACGCGCTCGTGATCCACCTCGCTTTTTTGCTGCGTGTCCGCGATGCAGACGAGACGAGGATGAAATTTTGCGATCTGTTCGTTTAAAAGCTTGATATTACGCCCGCAGCTAAGCGCTTCGATCATACTGCCGCTGCGCGCGGCTACGTCTAGGGTGTTTGTGCCGATAGAGCCCGTGGAACCTAAAACTACCATGAATAGACTATCGCCATCGCGATTGCGCCGAACATATAGCCGTCGATGCGGTCTAAGATCCCGCCGTGTCCCGGAAAGAGCGCGCCGCTGTCTTTAAGACCCGCCGCGCGTTTTAGGTAGCTCTCAAATAGATCGCCAAACACGCCAAAAATTGCTATGATGATGGTTTTTCCTAAAATTTCAAGCGGCGGCATATTGGTAAAGATGCGCGCATAAATGAGGCTAACGATAAGCGCGAGCGCAAGACCACCTAGTACGCCTTCTACGGTTTTATTCGGCGAGCTAGCGCTTAGCGGGGTTTTGCCAAAGGCTCTTCCGATAAAATATGCGCCACTATCGCTAGCTACGATAATAAAGATCAGCCAAACGAAGTGAAAAACTTCCCCAAAATCATCGTAAGCCGCCCACATAAAAAATATCGGCGCAACGGGATAGATGAAAGGAAGCGTGATCTTTAGGCTAGGACCCTTGGTAAAGGCTACGACAGAGGCGACGCATAGGATCATCAGGATGCTAACTTTTAGCGCTGAGACGAAAGGCTCATCGGTCTGCGTAAATGGTAGCAGCGCAAAAAATGCGATCGCCAGCGCGAGCCACTTTTTGCTAGTTTCCTCCAGACCCCATAACTTGAGGCTTTCAAAAAACGCAAGCACGAGTATCAGCGCAAATACGGCGAAATTTAGCCACCTAGCGTTTATGAGAATTAGAGCCAAAAATACGGCGAGTAAAATGCTTGCCGTGATTATTCTTTGCTTCATAGAATTTCCTTGGAATTTATTTTGAGCAATTATATCGCAAGCTCGCTTATTACGGCTTTAAAACGCTGATTGTTTTAAAATTTACGTAGTTTACGAAAGCACCTTCGTTGATTTTGACATTTTGACGTTTGGTGTAATCGACGAGATATTTTCCGCTGCCGCTTGCACTGAAGCTCACGCAAATTTTAGCAGCAAATTCGACCACCTCTTCGCTTAGACTTTGCTTATTTGTCTTTACGATGACATGTGCGCTTGGAATATCCTTAAGATGAAACCAATAGTCGGATTTGGAGCTATTTTTTAGTAAGAACTCATTGCCTTTTTCGTTTTTCCCGACGCTGATTTTAAAATCCCCGAGATAAAAGTTCGCTACATATTCGCTATTTTTTTCCTTGCTTTTTTGCCTAGTTTGCGTGCGCTTAGGCATTAGAATTTCGATCTCGTGTGCATCCTGTGCGGCAAGGACGAGCGATTTTAAATTCTCGTAAAACGCGAGTTTCTCCTTTAAATTTTGCTCTTCGATATGGATATTAGCAGCCTTTTGGCGCATACGCTTTGCCTCAGAGTAAAGCTCGCCCAAAGTGGCACTTGCAGGCTTTTGCAGCTTAAATTCTATCGCTTCGGCGTCTCCTTTTTGCAGTGTAAATTCTCGCGCACTGGTTGGAATTTTATAGATATTTTCTTTTAGCAAGGCAGCTTTCGCACCTAAAAGCTCGGCGCTTCGCAGTAGTTCGGCGCTGCTTTGCAAAGAGCCTAAAGCCTCACGCACCGAGTCTAGCTTTTTATTTAGCGCCGTGATTTTTGCGGATTTGAGCGAGTTTAAGCGATCCGCATTTAGCGCGTTAAATTCCGCGCGAAAAAATGCTCTAAAGTCCGAAATTTTTGGCACGGGGGCTTCTTTAATATTTGCAGGCGGCAGATGACGGAGTTTTCTTCCTACCTTGATCTGTCTAAATTCCGTCTCGAAGTGCCGCAGCGCCTCTAAAATCACATCGTTTTCATCGGTGATTATTACGTTGGTAAATCGCCCGGTAAATTCGAAGTAGATATTTGAGCTTTGGGTTTTGTAGCTTGCGTTTTGGCTTACGCTAAGGCATAGAATTCTATTATTTTCTGGCACGCTAACGGAGGTGATGCGCGATTTTACGAAGCGCTTGGCAAGTAGCACATCAAAGGGCGCCGCGTAAACCTTGCCTTCGGTAAAAGCGTCATTTTCGTGGATATTGCAGCCCGATTTATTCATATCGAAAAACAGCGTCTCGTTGCCGTCAAAGCAGACTTTAAAAAGGTTATCTCCTACGCGCTTAATGTGCGAAAGGAAGCGTTTGGCGCGTAGATACTCGCAAATTTGAATTAAGTTTTGATACTTCATACGCGTTAAAATTTCTCTTTGTGGATTTTGCTTAAATTTAGCTTCTGCAGATCGTGCGGGCTCGGGTGCCGTTGCAGCACGCCGAGGGCTAGTATCGCTTCTGCTTTGAAATTTAGCGGAAAGCCCAGTGCCTCGCGCAAAAACTCCTCGCAGCTGCGCCCGTCCGCGGCGGCGCGCAGCCTTACCTGCACCCAGCAGCTGCCGAGATTTAGCGCGCTTGCGGCAAGGTGCATGTAGCCTAGCGCCACCGAGCAGTCCTCGATCCAGACGTCCTGCTTCTGCTCATCTGCGATCACGACGATCGCGGCCGCAGCCTGTTTTAGCATATCCGCTCCGCTGCTGCGGCATCCGCTTAGCCGCTCAAGCATCCGTTTGTCGCGCACGAGGATGAACTCCCACGGGCGGCGTGCATGCCCCGACGGCGCAAGCAGGCCCGCTTTTAAAATTTTATCCAGCGCCTCGTCCTCAAGCGACCCCTGCGCGTATTTTCTTACGCTTCTGCGGTTTGCAAAAATATCTAAAATTTCCATCGTCTCGCTCCTTGCGGCTCAATTATACATAAAATTGCAAAAATTTATGATTTTTTAGCTAAAATCGCGCAAATTTAACCGATACGAAGGAGATTTTATGAAGCAGACGATCACGGAGAAAATTTTTAGCGAGCACGTGGGCGAGGCGGTTTTTGCGGGACAGATCATCGAAAGCGCCATTGATATGGTCATCGGCAACGACATCACGACGCCGATTTCGATCAAGCAGTTTGAGCTTAGCGGCGCGAAAAAGCTCGCCAACCCGGACGGCTTTGC
>NZ_CALIJF010000390.1 GCF_938018035.1 uncultured Campylobacter sp.
CCCATCATCTTTAAAATTTTCCTTTTAAATTTTCATTTAAATTCCACGCGGCACGCTTTTGCGTGTAAATTTAGACGCTGCAAAGTTTCTTTTCGTTTGGTTTAGAAGCGCATTTTAGCAGGATTTAGGTAAAAAATTGCAAAATGAGGGGTGTCTATTTGCATTTTAAATTTTAGTGATTGTTAAGGGGGGGGGGTATAATTCTGCGAAATTTCTTAAATCGAGGAGGCGAATAAAATTTTAGCTATGTAAATTGACAATATCTGACTACGAAAAATGAGATAATACGAAAAATTTTAAAGGAGAAAAAATGAAAAAAATTATCTTAGGTTTGGCTCTGTTGGGATCTTTGGCTTTCGGCGAAACGCAATTTCAATCGCAAAGAAAACAATTTGAGCAAAAGTGCGAAGCGGGTGATTCTCAGGCTTGCGGCTATGCCGGCGCTCTTTATAAAAATCCGACCGAATTTGGAGGAAACGCATCCGATGGGGACTATAAAAAAACGCTCTATTTTTACAAAAAAGCTTGTGACGTAAATGATTATATGGCTTGCTCGGATTTGGGAGCAATGTACTTCGACGGCAAAGGGGTAAAAAAAGATTATAAAAAGGCTGTCGAACTATATAATAAAGCTTGCGACGGTAAGTTTGCGGATGGCTGCAACAATTTAGGTTATATGTATGCAAATGGTAAAGGGGTAAAAAGAGATGTAACGCGGGCTATGGGGTATGGTAGAAGAGCCTGCGATGCGGGGAGCTGGGTAGCGTGCGGGAATTTCGCTTCAGTCCTTGAAGCAGGTAGTGACAGAGCAAGAGCGGCGCAATACTATCAAAAAGCCTGCGAAATGGGTAAAAATGACCCAGGGCTATTCGGCTACCTTAAAGACTATTTACAAGAATTCTGCGACAAATACGACATACTAAAATAGCCCGCTTATTAATAAGGCTTCTTTCGATCGGGCTACTTGGCGCGATGAAATTTTAAAATTTCATCGCCAAACATGGCGCGTAATTAGGATTTAAAAGTAAGCGCGGCTCAAATTTCATAAGTTTAAAAT
>NZ_CALIJF010000391.1 GCF_938018035.1 uncultured Campylobacter sp.
TCGCTAGCAAGGGATAAGGATGAACGAAGCAAAGCCCAAAGAGTTAAAGAAAATTTTAAATGAACGGCGTCAAAATTTAGAGCAAGGCTCGGAGGGGAATTGTGACGCTCAAAATTTTGATGCCTTAAATTTTGATCTTTCAAAATTCGATACTTTAAATTTAAGTGCTTCAAATTTTGATGCCTCAGATTTAAACAATACAAATTCTAAAGTTTTGAATTTTAATAACGAAAATGTAGACGATCTAAATTTAAACGCAGAGTGCGGTAGAAGATTTCAAAATTTAGATTCCGATGATGTCGCTTCTAATAAAAATTCTAAAACTGGGGCTAGAGACTACGACAAAGAGCCGCTAGTAATTAAAAACTATGAAAAGTTTTTTGTTTATGCACGGCTTTTTATAATTCTTCCAGTATCGGGTCTGCCGCTACTTCTTATTCGAGATATTATAGACTTCGGATATATAGATACATACGAATATTTGCTGTCCTGTATAGCGCTATTACTGATCGCCGTTATTACTTATATCTTTACTGCAATACGCAATAAACGCGAAATAAAATTTACTAATCAATATATAGAATTTTTAGATAAAGGGGTCGTCAAAAGGCAGTGTAAGGTAGAAGAGGAGGCGTTGCGTAGAAATTTTTCAACGGAAAATTTTCGCGCCTCATCTTTTATTGTGCTAGTTGTGTTATGCGCCGGTTCTCTGGGTCTTTTCTTGGTGGCGTTAATTTTTATGTATATAATCAATATGCTTCTAAAACTAATCGTCTATTTCTATATTAACCGATCTTTAAAGGGATTTAAAATTTTTCCGTTTATAAAAGTCGCCAGACCTGGATATGGTAAGTATCTATATAATGCCGTTGCCATAGCGGCGCACTACTATTTGATTTATTTGTATAGCAGTGAAATTTACGACGAAGTTAGAGAGTATTTTCTACAGAAAAATATAAATATAGACTATATTAAAAAAGACTATACGGTTTTTATCTAGGAATATATACGAAGCGGGCGGCAAATTTTAAACTAAAATTTCAATATTTTATGGTAGCCGCCACTAAATTTCGTAGCAATACTGAGTGCAAATACAGCGTAAATTAGCGCTAAATTTTATGCGTAGAAGCGCTTGTTGAAATTCTAACCGCCTGTCGCTGGAATAAAATTTCGTCGGTAGAATTTTACCCGAGCGACATTTCTACACGGAATTCTATCGGTAAAATTTCGAAGGCAAAATTTGCGCCTAAACCCTCTTAAAACTCGCCCTGCGAATTCCGTCCGAGCGAAATTGCCTTGCGAAATTCCGTCCGTTTATATTCGGCTAAGCTCACACTCGGTAGTATTTGTCATTTTATTTGCGGAGGTTGTTTTGAAAGAGATAAAATCCAAGCTCATCATAGCGTGCTTGGTTGTTACGGCAGGCCTATTTTTCTTGATCGCAGGCGGTGCACTTATGGATAGATCCGAAACTCAGCCCGCACAAAATTCTACGGTGAGTCGCGCCACAACCTCCGGCAACTCCTCCAATCGGCCGCTAACGGACGAGGATCGCGCCGCAATAGCGAGGTACCGGTATGAAAGGCTGGGCGCCGAGTTAGATTTGGACGAGTGCGTAGTGCATGGCGATGAGCGAATGGAGTATTTCTGCAAGCTTTTGCGCTCCAAGGACACTGCGCGTATTTTAGCATTTATGCGAGAGCAGCGCATCACTGCGGGCGATCCGCTACATTTTGGCATAACGGCAATAATGTATTCTAGCTTTTACAACGATGCAAACACCACCGAGGAGCTGATCTATCACGGAGCGGATATCAACCGCACGGACGATTTTTCTCATTCGGCGCTGAGCTATGCTATCGAAAATAACTCTACCGCCGCCGCGGAAGTTCTACTTAAGCATGGAGCTAGCTTTTCTAGCGTTAAATATGTTCGTCCGTGGCTTGCGACTCCGGGATGCTGCGATGCCTATTTGGTCGCCGATACTAGCGATGCACAGGTAAGGACATATTACGGAACACCTAAAAGCGAGGGTACTAGCGCGGTATCTGATCCGCTCTATTACGCCGTAGCGGGTGGATTTTTGCAGATGACGGAGCTTATGCTTAGTAGCGGCGTAAGACCTGAGATTACCGCTTGGACGGACGATCATTGTATTGCTTTTACGCTCAAGCACCGTAAAGATGAGCGGCAGCCGAACTGCTCCATCTATCAGATGCTACCGCAGCGATATGACGCAAGTATGCTAAATCTGCTACTTAAATACGATTTAGCAGGGCTTCCGGGCGATGAGCGTATTCGAAAAAAATACGATGACTGCCGTAAGGATTTGGATACGTTGAGGAAGTATAAGAAAATATACCTAGAGCATATGGATGATTATTGTTACGATGAGATTATTTTGGTTTGGAGCTGGTTGGATAGCTTTAATTATGATATGGTCAGGTTTACTATGGCGGAGCAGCCAAAGGATTGGGAAAAGGGTGCAATCGGGTTTAACAGAGGTTCGCTGCCCGATCTTAATAGATGCGGCTCAGTAACACCCAATACGGCGCTACTTGGTATCTACGATACGCTTATAAAGCGCTATTCCGCGCTCTGCGGCGATGAGCTTAATGGCGCGAGCGGCTTTGATCTGGATAAATTTTTTAGATATTCGCACTTAAAAGGCTTGGAATTTGATCTTAAAATAGAGTATGAGGGCAAGGTGATAAGAGTGGAGGAGTACGATAAAATTTTAAGGCGCGATGCGTCTAAGCAGCTAGAGCAAGCGGGATCCAAGGCTAAGGATACCGCGTCTGCCAATGAATAAAATTTCGTAAAGCTTTTGGATATGATCGCTACGTATTTGACAAAATTTTATAAAATTTTAATGATTTTAAATTTGTCGTTTCTCTTTAATATCTTGATCATCGTAATCCTAGCTTCAAGTTATCATCGCCTTGTATTTGTGTGGTTATAGCATCTATACTTCTAAAAGATCGCGAAATATCATCTTTCTTATATTAATATGAGATAAATTTATATATAGCAGATCTCACAATTTATGAAATTCATAATGTTAAAGATGGGTTAGAAATATAAAATTTTAAAATATTACAAATTCTAAGGCTAAACTTTTATCAATAATTTTTATTATTTAATGAATATTTTAATTTATATGTGTATAATTATAAATAAATTTTATTAGAAAGGAATAAATATGAAAAAACTAACCACTACTTCGGGTAATCCTATCGCGGATAACCAAAACTCCCTTACCGCAGGCAGTCGCGGCGGTATAATGTTACAAGATTATCAGCTACTTGAAAAACTAGCTCATCAAAACAGAGAGCGTATCCCCGAGCGTGCCGTTCATGCAAAAGGTAGTGCTGCATACGGAACATTAGAGATTACGCACGATATCTCGCGATATACTAAAGCCAAAGTATTGCAAAAAGGCGAGAAAACAAGGCTGCTTTTGAGATTTTCTACCGTTGCCGGTGAAGCTGGAGCGGCTGATGCTGAGCGCGACGTAAGGGGCTTTGCGATTAAATTTTACACCAAAGAGGGCAACTGGGATTTGGTCGGAAACAACACTCCCGTCTTTTTTGTAAAAGACCCGTATAAATTCCCGGATTTTATCCACACGCAAAAGCGTGATCCCCGCACACACCTCCGTTCAAATGAGGCAGCATGGGACTTTTGGAGCTTAAGCCCTGAGAGTATGCATCAAGTAACCATCCTGATGAGTGACCGCGGTATTCCGGCAAGTTACCGTCATATGCACGGATTTGGTAGTCATACCTACAGCCTTATAAATGACAAGAATGAAAGATTTTGGGTTAAATTTCACTTCAAAACCCGCCAAGGCATTAAAAATTTAACCAACGCTCAGGCTTCACAGATCATTGCAAAAGATCGAGAGAGCAATCAACGCGATCTTTTTGAGAGTATAGAAAAGGGTGACTTTCCAAGCTGGGATTTTAAAATTCAAATAATGACTCTACAGCAGGCAAAAGAGGTCAAATTTAACCCCTTTGATCTAACCAAAACTTGGCCTCATAAGGAGTTCCCACTCATCGATGTGGGCGTCATGACGCTAAACGAAAATCCGAAAAATTATTTCAATGAAGTTGAGCAGGCTGCATTTAGTCCGTCAAATATAGTACCTGGTATCAGCTTTAGTCCCGATAAGATGCTGCAAGCAAGGATATTCAGCTACCCCGATGCTCAAAGATATCGTATCGGCACGCACTACGCGCAGCTAGATGTTAATCGTCCTGTAAGCGAGGTCAATACTTACGTCGTGGGCGGCGCGATGAATAACGGAATGTATGAGCTTGACGATAAGGCTTACTATGAGCCTAACAGCTTTGGCGGTGCCAAAGAGGATCGTGCTCTGCTAGAGCCTGATATAAGCATAGAAGGCGCGATGCAAAGATACGATCACAGAGTCGAGGATCAGGATTATTATTCGCAACCTAGAGCGCTTTTTGAGCTAATGAGTGACGAACAAAAATCGCAGCTTTTTAGTAATATCGCAGATAGCATGGAGGGTGTGAGCGAAGCGATAAAAGAGCGTGCGATAGGACATTTTGAAAAAATTTCCGCTGACTACGCAAATGGCGTAAGAGCCGCTTTGAAAGCAAAAAATTGACGAGCTTAACGCAGGCCGAGGAGCAAAGATATGGTGAGCTTTGCGCTATAGCGCTCGATTTTGCCAGGCGAGATGATGCTGACGAGCTAGAAAAGATGATAAAAGCCGGTCTTAGCGTAAATTTAAAATCCGCCAAAGGCGACACGCTTTTAATGCTGGCTAGCTACAATAACGCGCTAAAGACTGTAGATATGCTGCTCTCAAACGGCGCCAGAGTCGATGAGCGTAATGACCGCGGGCAAACCCCGCTCGCGGGCGCGGCCTTTAAAGGACATTTGGAGGTAGTCAAAGCTCTCGTAAATGCAGGTGCAGACGTAGAGGCTACGAGTGGTCTTGGTATGACACCCTATGCCTTTGCTGTGATGTTTGGTAGAAGTGAAACGGCAAAATTTTTACTAAGCAAGCGTAAAAAGCAGGGCTTGCTACAAAAACTGGCGGTTAAATTTTTAGGAATTTTCACCAAAAAGAGCGCGCGAGCGATTTAAATTTTTATGCGCCTTGATATTTGGCGGTTTAAAATTTGACGTATGTTTTGCTGTGCCTCCCATTTCGTCTGAATTTAGCAGGTCTTGTTGGCTTCGCTCGTGGGCTCAATTTTTACGATGAAGATTGGTATGATCTATTGCGATCCTTGTGGCAAGACTATAAATTTTCCTTTGAATCTTTGTAGAGTTTGTAAATTTTTAAGATTTTTCAGCGCGCTTGGAATTTTATTGATTTTTGGATCGAGCTTGTTTTGTAGCTGGATTTGGCTTAGTACTGCGGCTAAATTTTATAATTTTGGGTTCATCGATCGAGCCCTTTACGCCGAGCCGATTATTATATGTAGCCTAATTTTGATATCTTAAGGATCACGATTATAAGCTTTTAAATTCCATCTCCAGCTGTTTGCGCCAGTCTTGCAGCGAGCGCTCTGTGCCCGCGGCGTATTTTTCGATAAGTGCGTCCGTTTTACTTAGAAACTCAAATAGCTTGCCCTCCCACACGGCGGGGTTTAGGTTGCTTTGATGCATCGTTTTGATATAGACTA
>NZ_CALIJF010000392.1 GCF_938018035.1 uncultured Campylobacter sp.
AAGAATTCCAAGAATTCCAAGAATTCCAAGAATTCCAAGAATTCCAAGAATTCCACTCAGCTCAAAAAATCATAGTTAAAATTTAGCAAACTCAGGACCCGATTGCTAAAATTTTATAAAATTTATATAAAAACCTTGACATCATACCACTCAATGTTGTATAATACTGGCAATCTTACCGAAAGAGTGCTAAAAGTGAAAACGAATAAACGCGATATGATCCTGGAATCCATCATTTCCGCCTATCTCGATAGCAACACCCCGATCGGATCTTCCGAGCTGGGTGAGCGCATGGGCGTAGCGATGTCCGCGTCTAGCATTCGAATTTATTTTAAGCGCTTAAGCGACGAGGGGGCTTTGACGCAGCTTCATGTAAGCGGTGGCAGGATCCCCACGGTTGCGACGATGCAGGATTACTGGCGCGCTAGACTTAGCTTCGACGATGAGTTAAAAATAGACGATGCTCGCGAGCTAGAAGCGGTGCTTGAGGATTTTGAAATTTACTGTATGATTTTCAACGCCGAAAACGAAGCCCTAAGCGAAGTCATCAATCACGATGATCGCTTCATAATCCTTGCATTTAGAACGGATGAGATTATCTTAAAATACGATTTTAGAGTTTTTAAATTCCTATCAAATTTAATAGGAATTTCACTCGGTGATTTGGAATTAGCTTCGATGCAGATCGGTCTGCGCGAGCTTAGCACCAAAATTAAAGAGCTAAAAAATTCTAAAATCGAATTTCTTTGTAACGAGGTCGTAGCGTATAAGATTTTCAAAGATGAGCGGTTTAAAATTTTACTCAACCCCTCGATCGCCGTAAATTTTACGAAAAATTTGATCTTCGCGCCCTACTTCGAGCACGGATTTATGGGGATCAAACGCCCCGTAAAATTCGAAGGCGAGGACGCTACGATGATCTGCGCAGGCAGCGTTTACGAGAATTACGAGAAATTTTTTAACTACGCTAAAGGAGTAGCATGAGCCATAAATTTAAAGAGCACGACGATAAAAACGCAGCGTGCGATAGTGAAGAAAAAGAGGTTTGCGAGCAGTGCGCGTCAGAGGCGAGCGAGCCGCAAGAGGCGCAGACATGCGACGATACTGACGCGCAGATACAAAAGCTTCAAAACGAGCTGAGTGAGATCACTGATAAATTTTACCGCGCCAATGCGGATTTTGAAAATCTCAAAAAACGTTTGGAAAAAGAAAAAGATAGCGCTGTTGCTTACGCTAGCGAGAGCTTTGCGAAGGATCTGCTGCCGATAATCGACGCGCTTGAGGAGGCCGCCAAAATTGATGTGGAAGGTAATGAGCTTGCGGATAAAATCGAAGTTGGCGTAAAACAATGTCTAAGCCTTTTTACAAAGACTTTTGAAAAATACGGTATCGTTCCGATAGCGACGGATGCGGGATTTGATCCTAGCGTGCATAATGCCATCTCGATGATTGAAGCCGAAGGCGCTAAAAAAGGCGATATCGTTCAAGTATATCAAAAAGGCTATATGTATAAGCAGCGCGTTTTGCGCGCCGCTATGGTAGTGGTGGCGAAATAATCGTCCAAATTTTAAAATTTTAAATTCAACACAAAGGATAACAAATGGCAAAAGTCATAGGCATCGACCTAGGAACAACAAACTCGTGCGTAAGCATATTTGAGCGTGGCGAGAGCAAGATCATACCGAACAAAGAGGGTAAAAACACCACTCCGTCGGTAGTCGCTTTCACCGACAAAGGCGAGGTTTTAGTAGGCGACAGCGCCAAGCGCCAAGCAGTCACTAACCCAGAAAAGACGATCTATTCGATCAAGCGCATAATGGGTCTTATGATGAATGAGAAAAACGCGCAGGAAGCCAAAAAGCGCCTACCGTATAAGATCATCGACCGAAATGGCGCGTGCGCGGTAGAGATCGCGGGCAAGGTTTATACGCCGCAAGAAATTTCAGCCAAGGTGTTAATCAAGCTAAAAGAGGACGCTGAGGCGTTTTTGGGCGAGCCCGTCGTAGATGCGGTCATCACCGTGCCTGCGTATTTCAACGACAGCCAAAGAAAGGCGACGAAAGAAGCAGGAACAATCGCGGGCTTAAACGTGCTTCGTATCATCAACGAGCCGACCGCAGCGGCGCTTGCGTATGGACTGGATAAAAAAGAATCCGAAAAGATCGTAGTTTATGATCTGGGCGGCGGTACATTCGACGTAACCGTGCTAGAAACCGGTGATAGCGTCGTAGAAGTTTTAGCTACCGGCGGTAATGCATTTTTGGGCGGCGATGATTTCGATAACAAACTGATCGACTTTTTAACCTCGGAATTTCAATCTGAAACAGGCATTGACTTACGCGGCGACGTCATGGCTATGCAGCGCCTAAAAGAGGCTGCGGAAAACGCCAAAAAAGAGCTAAGCAGCGCGATGGAAACGACGGTAAATTTACCTTTCATCACCGCAGACGCTACAGGCCCAAAGCACCTGATGAAAACCATCACCAGGGCTAAATTTGAAAGTATGATCGAATCGCTTGTGGGCGAGACCATAAGCACGCTCAAAAGGGTCGTAAGCGATGCGGGTCTTAGCATGAACGACATAAAAGAAGTCGTCATGGTGGGCGGCTCGACGCGCGTGCCTTTAGTGCAAGAGGAGGTCAAAAAGGCTTTCGGCAAGGAGTTAAATAAGAGCGTGAACCCCGACGAAGTCGTAGCAATCGGCGCAGCGATCCAAGGCGCGGTCATCAAAGGCGACGTAAAAGACGTACTACTGCTCGACGTTACTCCGCTAAGCCTAGGCATCGAAACCCTAGGCGGCGTAATGACTAAGATCATCGAGAAGGGAACTACGATACCTACGAAAAAATCTCAAACTTTCTCGACAGCAGAGGATAACCAAAGCGCCGTTACGATCAACGTTTTGCAGGGCGAGCGCGAGTTTGCGAAAGACAACAAATCGCTAGGAAATTTCAATCTTGAAGGCATCATGCCTGCTCCTCGCGGCGTGCCGCAGATCGAGGTGGAATTTAATATCGACGCGAACGGAATTTTAACTGTTTCGGCAAAAGACAAAGCCACCGGCAAAGCAACCGACATCCGTATCACCGGCTCAAGCGGCTTAAGCGATGCCGAAATCGATAAGATGGTGAAGGATGCCGAGCTTCACAAAGAGGAAGACAACAAGCGCAAAGAGACCGTCGAAGCGCGCAACCAAGCCGATAGCATCGCACATCAAACCGAAAAGAGCCTAAGCGAGATGGGCGAGAAGGTGCCGGGCGATCTACGCGCTAAGATCGAGGGCGCGCTAAATGATCTAAAAGCCGTGCTAAAGGATGAAAACGCGAGCAAGGAAGCGATAAACTCTAAAGTAGAAGCCCTAAGCAAGGTCGCCGAGGATCTATACAAGGCCGCCAGCGCAAATCAGGGCGGATCGCAAAGCGGATCGCAAAGCTCCGGCTCAAACGGCGGCAAAAAAGACGACGACGTCATCGACGCCGAAGTCGAGTAACCCGCCGCAAAGTGAAATTTTATAACCGCGCGCCCGGTAGTTTTGCCTGCGCTTGAAAGGTAATTTTACCGGCGCGCGGCAGAAGCGACCCCATAAACCGCACATAAAATTTCATAGCTTCACAGACTCGGGCGTTTTTCATACGCCCGAGCTTAACTGCTACTTCAAATTAAATTCCCAACAAACTAAAATTTTGAGTCACACATAAATACTACTAAATTTTGCGCTGTATAAATATCGCTAGACATTAAAGTATATCCGAACGCGACTGAAATTTCTCCGTGCCGATCTCAAATATAGCTGAAATTTTAAGCCTATCGCCTACAAACGAAGCTGCGATAAATTTAAACGTATGGCTAGAAAGTAAAAAATGTATCGTAAAAAGACGCGGTAAAAAGCGCCGGTTAAATTTTAGAAGCAAAAGAGCTAAATTTAAAGGCGCGCAGATTGATTTATGAAAAAGCAAAAGCCCAAAGGCTGCGTTTCGCCTTTGGGCTTTAAATTTAGCTTTATTTAGCTAGAGCTAATTCTTGCGAGTATTCGCATCAGGGGTGAAAAGCGGCTTATTTAGCAGCTTGAAATCGCCTACGAACTTCTGCCCCTTCTCGCTAGTGATCCATTTGATGAAGCGTTGCGCGTTTTCGTAGTCGGCTTTTGGGCAGTGCTTTGGATTGACCGCGATTACGGAATAAAAATTCTTCAGATCGTTATCGCCTTCGTTGATGATGACCATATCGGGATTGCCCTTTTTATTATCCTCGTATTTGATGTAGGTGCCGCGATCGGTGAAGGTCACGCCCTTTTGCTCGGCGGCTGCGTTGATCGTAGCGATCATACCTTGACCGGTTTGGTTATACCACGCCTCGTTTTCAGGCACGGCGCCCTCAACCTTTTTCCAAATTCCTTTCTCTTTGTTATCGGTACCAGATTTATCGCCGCGAGAGAAAAATTTAATCTTCTCCGCCTTGATTAGCTCAAACGAGCCCTTAAGATCCTTGCCTTTAAATTTAGGCGCGATGGATTTATCGGCGATGAGGATAAAATCATTATACATAACGGGCGTGCGGTCAACGCCGAAGCCTTTTTCTACAAATTCTTTCTCGACCTTCGGCGAATGCACGAAAAGTATGTCCGCATCGCAGTTCTCGCCAAGCTTTAGAGCAGCGCCCGTGCCTACCGCCGTCCATTTGATATCGACGCCGGTTTCCGCCTTATACGCAGGATAGATCGCGTCTAGCAAGCCCGTATTATCGGTACTCGTTGTAGTTGCCATCACCAAATCGTTGTCGGCGGCAAAAAGGCTCGCACTAAGAGCGAGCGAAACAAAAAATATTTTTTTCATGTTATCTCCTTTAAAAAATATGCTATTATAGCATATAAATTTGGTTTATAAATATGCCAAAATAGAATATTTAGGACACGATCTTGGACTTTATTTTAGAAGGAATTTTAAGCGCATTCGGGCTGCTTTTTAGCGGCGATGCGGAGACCTTTTCGGCGATCAAAGCGACGCTTTATACTTCGAGTATCTCGATACTTTTCGCTATTTTAATCGGCTTTCCGATAGGATTTATCCTCGGATTTTACGAATTTCGCGCTCGCAGAACGCTTAGGCTTTTAAGCGACGTAGCGCTTGCGATGCCCACGGTAGCGATAGGACTGATCCTTTACGCTTTCATCTCCAGAAACGGTCCTTTGGGCGAGCTGGGGCTGCTTTTTACGCTTAAAGCCGTGATGCTCGGGCAGTTTGTGCTGGCGCTTCCCATCATCGTCTCGCTAAGCGCCAGCGTCATCGAAAATATGGACAAGAAGCACTATCTAAACATTATGAACTACCGCCTAAGCCCGCTAAATTTAATCCTTTGCGTGCTTTACGAGCTGCGCTACGCGCTACTGGTCGTCATCGCTACCGCTTACGGGCGGATCGTCGCGGAGGTGGGCGTAGCGATGATGATCGGCGGCAATATCAAATATTTCACCCGCACGATCACCACGGCGATCTCGCTTGAGACCAACAAGGGCGAGTTTGCGATGGGTATAGCGCTCGCGCTGGTGCTGATTTTAATAGCGTTTGCGGTAAATTTAGCCATCCACGCGCTAAAAAGGCTGGATCGATGAGTGCAGATAAACTAACGCATCCGAGCAAAAATTTCACGGACAAAAACCGGGCGGAGAGGGAGCGCGAAAATTCTATGGGCGAAAATTTCACGGACGCAAATTCCGCTGCGGGAAATTCTACGAGTGTAAATTCTGTAACCGAGAATTCCATTAGCGCAAATTCCGCGGATAAAAATTCCAAGAGCGAGAATTTCGCGAGTGAGAATTCTGCGAGAAAGAATTTTGCAAATGAGAATTCCGCCGCCGCGCGATCTGTACCCGATAGCGAGCTGATTTCGGTGCGGGATCTAGTGCTGCACTACGGACGGAGTGAAATTCTAAATATTCCTAGCCTCGATCTAAATACGAGCGGCATCACGGCGCTTTTGGGCTCCAACGGCAGCGGCAAATCCACGCTACTGCGGATTTTATCCTTTTTGCAGCGTCCAAGCAGCGGCAGCGTGGAGCTTTGGGGGCAGCGGGCGCCCTCTTTGCAGACGTTGCGGCAGATCTGCTTGCTGCTGCCCGAGCCCGTGCTTTTAAAACGCAGCGTGGAGCAAAATTTTAAATTTGCGCTCAAAAGTCGCGGCGCGCTTGCGGAATTTGACGAGCGGGTTGATGAGGCGCTCGGCCTAACGGGGCTTGATAGAAGTTTTTTATCAAAGAAGCATTTCGAGCTTAGCTCGGGGCAGACACAGCGCATCGCGTTTGCGCTCGCTCTGGCGCAGCGCGCGAAGCTCTATCTGCTCGACGAGCCGACCAACAGCCTCGATCTTGCCGCCTCCAAGCTCTTTGCGCGCGCGATTTTATTTATGCGGAGTCGCTACGGCTGCGGCTTTATCATCGCCAGCCACGACGAGAAATGGCTCAGTGCGATCGCGCAAAGAAGCGTATTTCTGCATCGCGGCAAGATATGCAAGTTCGAATACAAAAATATCTTTGACGTGCAAAACGGGATTTTAAAATTTTCGGATGAAATTTCGCTACGCCTTGAAGAGGGGCTCGCACGCGCTCGCAAAATCGCGATAAATCCGAGTAAAATTTTATTATCTCAAAGCCCGTTTGAGCGCTGCTTTGCGGGGATTTTGCACTCGGTATCGCTTCAGTACGGCTCCTCGCTGCTCATCAAGATCAAGGCGGGCGACGTGCTGCTAAAATGCGTCACGGCGCAGGATGAGCGGCGCTGGAGCGCGGGCGAGAGGATCTATTTCGGATTTGAAGACGGCGCATTTTTAGGGCTGGAGTAATTCTGCGCGAAGTGTAGATAAGCTTAATTTTGCTTTAGAATTTTATTCGCGCGGCACTAATAAATTTCATTTCTGCCTCAAATTTTTACTGCGAACCATCTAGCGCGGCGTACCCGGCAAAACAGAGCGCAAAAATTTGCGTTTTGAAATTTTGAAATTTACAGGCAGAGCTTTACCTGGCGGCGCAGCGTGAAATTTTAAAATTTCTAGGCGAGGATTTCAGAATTCTAAATTTTAACTCTGCGGAATTTGTCGGTAAATTTACGGGCAGAATTATACGTTACTCCGCGAAACGTGTCGTTTATTTCGCCTGCAGTGTAAAGGCGAAATGATAGCAATAGTTCCGCGGCGCAAAAGCCGCGTAAAATTCTAAAGAGACGGCACGAAATTCCGATAAATTTTAAGGACTGTGCGGAATTTTACTAAATTTCACGAGAGCTCAAAAAGCGGCAAGCCCTAACCCACGCCGCTTAAATTTTCCCGCCAAACATCTCATACATCGCCTTTTCCTCGCCCCAAAGCTCGCGGTGTTTTTTGATGCAGGATTTTATCGCACCCGTGAGATAGCGCACGTCGCGCTCGGTGTGCGTGTAGTGCAGGCTCACGCGCACGAAGCCGGGCTTGCTCTCTGGCATGCGCCCCTCCTTGATACCCAGCAGATCGTGAGCGTACGGACCCGCGCACATCACGCCGGCGCGCGTCTGGATGCCAAAGTCGTTGCTAAGGCTCGCGGCGAAATCATACGCCGAGACGCCGCGCACATTAAAGGAAATTATCGGCAGCCGCGGCACGCCCTTTGGAGCGTAGTTTATGACCTCGTCTATGCCTGCTAGCTCGCTCTCAAAAAGCCGTGCTAGCTCGTCCTCGGCGCTTTTTATTTGCTCGAAGCCCACCTCATTTCGCAGCGCATAAGCCAAATTTGCCCGCATTAGCCCGATGATGGGCGGCGTACCGCCCTCCTCTAGCTGCTCGGGGTTTTTCAAAAATACGTGCCCTTCGCGGCTAGCATAGGCGACCGTCCCGCCTGCGGCAAAGGTCGGCACATCGCTGTTAAGTAGCTCCTTTTTGATCGCCAAAAGCCCGCAGCTAGCAGGTCCGCCAAGTAGCTTATGCGGCGAGAGGAAAATCGCGTCGAAGTAATCGCAGTCTAAATTTACGTGCGAGCTCAGCGCCGCGCAGTCAAAGGCCACGATACCGCCCGCGGCTCTGATTAGCTCGCTAATCTTTTTATAATCGCTAATGACGCCCGTGACGTTTGAGGCGGCGCTAAACGAGCCGATGATACGGCGTGTTGCGTTAAGCTTTAGGATGCGCTCAAGCGCAATCAGATCGATCTCGCCGCCCTCGCTAAGAGGCACGCGCATGTAGTCGCAAAGCCCCTCGCGAAAGCTAAGTTCGTTTGAGTGGTGTTCGTATGGCGAAACGAGCACGAGCGGAAGCTGCGCGGCGCGTAAATTTGCCTCGCCGATCGCGCTTCTGGTCGCAGGCGGTAGATAGATACCAAGCAGCTCCTGAAATTTCTTGATCGCGGCCGTCGCGCCCTGTCCGCAGGCGATGAGACAAAACCGCTCGTCAAGCCCCAGCAGCTTTTTTAGGCTCTCGCGCGCTCCCTCGTAGCGCCGCTGCGTGATGATGGCGCTAGAGCTACTGTCGGAGTGGGTGTTGGCGTAAGTTTTTAAAATTTCGCCTATCTCGCGCTCTACGGGCTCGTAGGCAAGCCCCGAAGCGGTATAATCAAAATAGTGCACGCCAGGTTTTAGGATGATATTTTTTCGAATTTCGTCTAAGCTTAGCATTTGCGGCCTTTAAAATTTAAGTGATTAATTATAGTGAAATTTGGATTAATTTAAGGCTTTGCGGCCTGGCAGGAAGGAATTTTAATGAGAATTTAGAAAAGCTTTGCCTACTATATCACTTAATTTCTGATGCTATATAGTTTTACTCCTTCAAATTTATTGATTACTATCTAGTTTTTTAGCTGCTTCTTGTCTTAGAATTTCGGCATAATCTTTTATATCTATTTTCTCGCCGTTATGTAGAATTTCCACTTTCGCTTCCTCTAGCATTTCCTCAAAATTTAAATATTTAAAAAATGTCTCAATATCGAATGCCTCAGTACTATTTTTATCTTTGAGGCTGTTTCTTTGCAAAATCTCTTCATCGCTTAGCCCATTGCCGCAAAGAGCTTTATATCTATCTATTTTCATATTATAGAAATTTAATATTTTGATGTCAGGTGCTAGCTTGGTACATTTTTTATCGTTTGGCATATAACCAAAAAATTTTATAAAATCTTTTTCTTTCCAGTATCTATCCGTTCCCTTTTCCCTCTCTTCGTTATTTTTAACTTCCCATCTGCCTCGAAGAGCCCAATCATATGATTCTAAAATCTTTTCTCCATAGCAGTAATCATTCATATGGTTTATGTAAGACTCCTTCTCTTTTATAGACATGGCTCTATTATTCAGACAATTGTTGCGGGCTACAATAAAGTCATCTTTATCAGGCAAGCCATCTATATTATGTTTTATTAATAATTTTAATTTATCTTTATACATCATATCCCGCGGAAGAAAAGTATAAATAGATCTTTTAAATATTTCCTTTTGTTTAAACGAAATGCCGTTCTCACTTAAATAATACAAAGGACCTTCATATGCTTTCGGTTTCATACCTCTTTGTAGCATCATATCGGCAATTTCTAACAAATTACTATATATTGCATAGTTTAATGGATAAACAGGATCTTTTGAGTGATCATGATTGATTAGACACTCAGTACGTAATTTTATATCTATATTGTTGCCAACTATGATTTCGGTGTCGTCAGAATATCTAGGGCAAACTATATAGCCCTGCACCATTTTGACTTCTTCAAATTTAACGCCGTTGTCTAAAAGCAGTCTTACCGCTTTGGTAGCATTATTTTCTATCGCATAAGCCATAGCGGATAGCTTGTATTCATCTTTTTTATGTATATCCGCACCTAACTTTATAAGCTCTTGGGTAGTATTCGTATCATTCCAAAAGCTAGAATACATCACAGGCGTTACCCCTCCGTGCATAGTATGCTAGACGGATAGATTGTTATCTTTCATAAATTTTAAAATTTCATCAGTTTGCTTGCTTTTTAAAAGCCTTTTTAGTTCTACGTCTATAGCGGGTTCTTTAAATATGTTTTTTGGATTTGAATTGTAATCTATATCCCAGTAGCGAAATGCAAAACTTTCAACTTCTTCTTGAGTTACGTATTTGCTAAGACCCGGCACTTTGGAAACATTAGTATCTGAAGTAACGGTAAAATGGGTTTGCTTGCACTCCACAAGGCCCGATCTTTCGGCTAATAGATACAGCGCGCATACGACCACCACGCAGACAGCATAAATAAACCGAAGTTTAAAGCTTTTCAAAATTTCCCCTTAGAATTTTGCCCGCGACTATATCCAATCAGTACTTAATAAAATATAAATACTATATAGGCGAAATAGGCAAAGCTAGCTGAAAAATGCGGTTAAGCTGGGTTTAAACGATGAAATCTTTCGAGTAAATTTGGCGAACGAATGTCGTCATAGACCATATTTGCGTAATCGTATCCCTATTTGCACGCTACACTAGGCTCCATATCCGAAGCTCGTTCGCCGTAAATTTACCGCAACGTCTTTGCGTAGGCTTTTCTTAAAAGCACAGACCACCAAAATTATCGTAGTGCTAATGAGCGTCGAGCAGCCTTTGCCGTATCACAAAAAGCCGCTATTTTGCGGATCTGTTCGCAAGCTGCTCGCGCGGTCATAAAGCGCGTTTCGCGCCTATTTGCCGATAAAATTTTTCTGCAACCACTCCATCGCTTTTTCTTCGCTTTCAAATCTGCCGCTTTTGGCGACTTGAAACTGCCCTTCGTAGAAGCGAATTCTGATACCGTCCTGGACGCTATCTACCTTGATACGCGTAATCCTGTCTTTGTTTAGATAGGTTCGGTCGTTTAGCTTTACAAACATCGTTTTCTCCTTTAAATTTAATGGTTTTTATCTTTCGCTTTACTTGTGTCTTTCTCGCCCTCTTTTTTCAAAAAAAGCTCCTTAAAGCGCTCGTTTGCGTAGTTTTCTATATCGCTTTGCAGCTGCTTATATGCAGCGATCAGCTCATAAGCGCGCGCATTTAGCGTTGTGCCTGCGGCATTGCCGCCGCCTTGCTTGGTGCTAAAGAGCTCCTCTTGCAGATTTTTTTGTAAAATTTGCAGATGGCTCCAGCACTTTTTGTAGTTCATCCCCAAAACCTCGGCGGCTTTAGAGATGGAACCCGTTTGGGCGATCACGTCCAGCACTTCGGTTTTGCCCTTGCCGAAAATGAGCTCACCCTGCGCATTTTCGATCCAAGTTTTTGTTTTTACTCTCATTCTTTTGCCTTTCTTCTCCTTAAAGCAGCCCAGCTGACAATATTTCACGTCTATGGCGTGCTCCTTAAGCGTAGAGCGCACGGTATCAAACCCCACTCCGCCGCTAGCTACGGCGCGGGCGTCGCGGCAAAAAATCCGCCTTTTATCATCCAAAAACGGATTTAGCTTTTTCAGCGCCTTTATGCTGCCTCCGCTACATTGCAGCTTACCGAACTGTCCGAGTTCGCAGCGATCTATCCGTATCCCTTCGCGTGCTGCGAGATCTCCTACGACGCCTGCATCCACGCCCAATTTAGCAGCGATCTTAAACGCCGCGCCGCAATCGAGCTTGCCGCTTGGATTTAATAAATTTAAAATCAGCCTTTTGATCTCGCTTGCTTTTTTATCGTCTATCTTGATATCTATCTCCATGCCGCCCTCTTAACTCAAAATTCTCTCTTCGCCGCTATAGACGTTTAAATTTTCGCCGCGCGCGAAGCCGCAAAGGGTAAGATCAAATTTACGCGCGATCACGACGCCCAGGCTCGTAGGAGCCGTGCGCGAAACAAGCGCGCTAACGCCGCTCATCACGGCTTTGGCAACCATTTCGGAACTTAGCCTGCCGCTTACCAAAAGAAGTGAGCCCTGCGTATCGTGCCCCGCCAAGACCGCCTTGCCGACGGATTTATCGATGGTATTGTGCTGGGCGATATCCTCACCGATAAAATACTCGCCGCCCGCGGTAAAGAGCTTTGCGGTGTGCACACAGCCCGTCATCTCGTAAAGCTCGCACTGCGTGTAAAACTCGCTCATCAAATTTAAAATTTCATTCTTATGAAATTTAGCGTCCGAGCGGACTTTGCGCGCCGCCATCGCCTCTGGATCGATATTTGCGGTAGAGCTGCGCCCGCAGCCGCTGATGATGACCTTTTCGGCATCGAAGCTATTTAGCCGCTTTTCGTTTATCTCGCCGCAAACATTCACGCTAAGCCCGTCCGGCGCGAGCTCGATGCTTTTTATACCGCTTGGATCCGAGATCAAATTTTCGCTC
>NZ_CALIJF010000393.1 GCF_938018035.1 uncultured Campylobacter sp.
ATATTCCATCGTCTTTATTTTTATTAATATTATTAGTGATATTTATTCAATGGCTAATGCTTATAGTATTCTATAAAAAGCTTGATAAAAATGGTTATCTCTTAGGTTATATATTTTTACTATTTTATACAAGCTTTCTTTATACATATTTGGTGTGGAAACCGAATATCTCCGCCGTAATATTCTTTATAGACGCTTTGCCTTTTATCATTATCTTAAATTTATTCCCACGTAAGATTAAAAACGTGTTTTCTATAATTTCTATTTTAATAGGAATGTTGTTGTATATTAAATTTGCGAGCTATTATCTCTGGGAGATAAGAAATTATAATAATATTTTTGAAACACACAAAATTTACAAATGGGAGCATGAAAGAGCCGGAGGAATAATTACTACGTATCCTTTTGATAAATTTAAAAGTTCTATCGATCTTATAAACAAATACTCTTCAAATACAAATGAGATATATATGATATCAAAATATGATAATATACTACAGTTTTTTAGTAAAAGATATAGCGGATTAAAGTATTTTGAGTTACGCTCTTTTCTAGTATCGGACATAGAATATAATGAGGTATTAAATTTGATAAATAGTAAGGCCGATATTTTATATGTAGATGCCGATATAGATAGAGACTATAAAGCGGAAATGAATGAAAGGCGCTTTTTCGATCTATATGATGAATATTGGTATAACGAAAACGTAAAGCAAAGAATACCGAAATTAGAAACCTTAAATAAATTATTTAATGAAGTTAAAGAAAATTATGAACTTATTGATAGCGGGGGACTTCTTAATGTATATAAGAAAAAATAATTTATTTATAGTACTATTATTTTGTCTAATAACAGCTCAATCTAGGTTTAAATTTATTTATAGGGTTATGCTTTTGTCTATTTTTTTGGCTTTTGTCATATGTATTTATAAAAAAGCCAGTATCCTTATATAAGAAAGATATCAATGACAATTAAACGCCAGCTATTCTCTTTTCTTTTAGTAGGTATCCTAAATACCATCTTTGGATATGGGCTTTTTGCCCTTTTTATCTATCTGGGTCTATATTATCCCCTTGCCGTGTTGCTTTCTACGATACTTGGCGTATTGTTTAACTTTAAAACCATAGGTAAGTTAGTGTTTGGTAGCAGTGATAATGGTTTGATTCTTAGATTTGCCTTAGTTTATGTCATAACCTATCTTTTAAATATATTTTTTTTGTGGCTTTTTAAGCGGCTTGGTTTCGAAAATATGTATATAAACGGTTTTGTGCTTTTGATCCCGCTA
>NZ_CALIJF010000394.1 GCF_938018035.1 uncultured Campylobacter sp.
CGTTGCGAAATTTTGCTTCGCCGCCTTCGATCGATAAAATTTTACGTGCGATCGGCGCGCCTAGCATATCGAGCCAGACGAGCTTGTAGCGGCTCTCCTCGCCGTTTGCGGGTGAAATTTTGGAGATCAAGGCTCTGCTTTTTGCGCCGAGCTCGTCCGTTAGGATGAACTGCTTTTGGCTAAATTCCGCTATCCGCTCGGGCGCCTTGTGTGCGCATCCGCCTATAAAAAACGCGGTGCAAAGCAGAATGAAAGCCGTTTTAGAAATAGCGTAAAAACGATAAACAGGTCTCAAAAATTCTCCCTAAAAACTAGCGAAATCAAAATCTCGCCCTCCAAAATATAGTTTTTGTACGACCACGCCCTGCCGTGCTCATCAAGCGCCAGAGCCTCACCGTCTGCGCCGCGCGCCAGCCCCACGCGAGCAAGCGCGTAAAAACCTAGGTTTCGCGCCTTAATCAGCGCCTCTTTGATCGTGTAAATTTTATAAAAAACGAATGTCTTTTCGCCCTCGTCCGCCGCCGCTAAAAGCTCCCGCTCAAAGGCGTTGAAACAAAACTCGCTCGCCGCGGCAAAATTCCGCGGTTTTAAAATTTCAAGATCGAGTCCGAATTTTTGCCTCGCAAAACCCACGGCAACGATCGTTTTGCCATCCGCGCTTTTGTGCGAGATGCAAAATTTGCCGCGTTTTTTAAAGCGCGCCTTAAGCGCCCGCGAAACGCGAAACTCGCGCAGATGACCTCGCGCGCACGCCAGCTTCTTATCGCGTCTGCTAAAAAGCCGCCGCGGAGCGCACAGATCCTTGTCGGTGATTAAAATTTTTATCTCGCTCATAAAGCTCTGATTTTACTAAAATAGTCTTTATAAAAATATAAAATAGCGCGGCGGCGTTGAAATTTCGTTTAAAATCTATTTGATACGCTCGGGCTCAAAGGCGCACTAAAACATAAAATTTATCTCGTTTGCGCTAAGGCCTCGGGCGCGGTAAAATTTTAAAATTTATCGCGCTTGCGATCTGCGCCGTGCGCTTTTTGGTTCGACATATTCTGCTTTGCGGCGTCGGCTATATTCGTTGCGCCCGTCTTGTCGTCGTATTTTGTGTGACCGCTCTAAATTTAGCGTTGCGGTATCAAGTGGCAAATAGCGTAGAATTTAAATCGGAGCTGTAAAGCGACACAAACGTAGCAGGCGCCGTAATACAATGACGCAAAAATTAGCCGCATTTGAATAAAACGGCATAAAATTTAAGCGCTCCTGAATACGGCGGCTCGAAATTTAATTAAAGCGGCACGAAATTTAATCGTGCTAATTGCCGCAACCGCATTTAAATACCGAGCCGTGCC
>NZ_CALIJF010000395.1 GCF_938018035.1 uncultured Campylobacter sp.
ATAATGATGAGGAATTTCACATTATTACGGAACAAACCACTGCGCTTAGGCGCTTTCTTAGCGTCCTCGCAGCCGGTGCAATCGTAACTTTAATTAGAATTCTGCTAATAAGACTAAAACCTTTTTTAAACGTAGCTTCAATGATGGAGGGGCAAAATCCGCCGTTTTGGCAAAATTTAATCCACTCGGTTTTGCAGCTTGCAGCCATCGCCATGGGCGCACCGGTAGGCAGTGAGGCTGCTCCACGCGAGCTAGGTGGCTTGTTTGCGGCTAAAATTTGCCGCACCTTAAATATCGGCGGAGATGAGCTTCGGCTATTTGTCGCATGCGGCGCGGGAGCGGGACTAGGCGCTGTATATAACGTCCCGTTAGCGGGCGCGCTTTTTAGCCTAGAAATTTTACTTAAAAGCTTCGATACTCAAGCGATTTTGTGCGCCTTTGCTACAAGTGCGGTGGCCACAGCTACAGCGGAATTTGGAGCTTCAAAAGAAATTTATTACGCAGTTTCAAACTTCGCCCCTACCCCGCAGAATTTACTCGCAGCAGCGCTAATCGGGCTTGTCACGGGGGTCGCGGCGAAATACTTTCAAGACGGGGTGCGCTTGTGCGAAAAGCTGCGCATAAAAAGCCTCAAAATCGCGCTTACACTGCCATTTGCATTCTTGCTTACCGCGGCGATCGGCGCATACGTACCAGAAATTTTAGGTAACGGACGCTCCGTAGCGCAGTTTGCTTTCAACTCCGCATCCTTTAGTCCGTATTTGCTTGCGATTTTGCTTTGTAAGGCATTTTGCATTTTGATGATCTTTCGCTGCGGCGGATACGGCGGCACGCTCACGCCGAGTTTCGCGCTGGGCGCAGTTTTGGGGCTATGCGTAGGATTTGCGATCGGCGAAATTCTACCTATTAACCTAAGCGCAGCGGGGGTTTGCGGAGGGGCCGCCTTTTTAGCGATCAATTTAAACGCGCCGCTTTGTGCCTTCGCCCTAAGCGCGGGATTTTGCGGGCTAAATATAAACTCATATTCGGTCGTCGTTTTTAGCATCGTATGCGCCGTCGGCATTAGAAATTTATTGACAAGAAATTTAAAATAAGGGCGCTTCGCCGGTTAGAATTTGCGATTAAATTTCTTCAAGGGAATGTAATGGAAAAGCTAAAAACGGCGCTTTTGATGAGCGCGCTGGTGATGATTTTTATGTTTGTAGGTAACGCCGTAGGCGGACGTAGCGGCATGATGATAGCCTTCTGCGCGGCGTGTGCGATGAATTTTTTCAGCTACTTTTTCAGCGACAAGCTGGTGCTGAAGCACTACCGCGCGGTACCAGTGAACGAGGATAGGGAGCCGATGCTTTATGACATAGTGGACCGCCTCTGCGCGAAGGCGAATCTGCCGATACCGCAAATTTACATCATCGATGAGGAGGTGCCGAACGCCTTCGCTACGGGACGCAATCCAAATCATGCCGCCGTTGCGGTAACGCGCGGGCTGCTAAATTTAATGAACCCGCAAGAGATCGAAGGGGTGCTGGCGCACGAGCTAAGCCACGTAAATCACTACGATATCCTCATCGGCTCGGTCGCGGCGATGTTTGCGGGAGCCATCGCGCTACTAGCAAATTTCGCGCAGTTTGGCGCGATGGTAAGCGGCGGCAACTCCAATAATCGCTCAAACGGGATTTTTATGCTCATAGCCGCCATCGTAATGCCGCTAGCTGCGAGCATCATACAGATGAGTATTTCGCGGACGAGAGAATACAAGGCTGATGCAGGCGCCGCGGCGCTTACGTCGCATCCGCAGTGGCTGATCTCGGCACTTAAAAAGCTCGACGCCTACTCCCAAAACTACCGCATGCGCTCCGCGGATGCCGCTAGCGCGCATATGTTTATCGTAAATCCCTTTGGCGACGCAGCGAGCAGCCTCTCTAGGCTTTTCCGTACCCACCCAAGCACCGCAGATCGCATCGCTAGACTAGAGCAGATCGATAGAGATATGCGCCTAAGCTGATCGTTGGTAAATTTAAGATAAAATTTTGCCACTTTAACCAAAGGAGAAAACATGGGTTTACTTTCATTCGTAGCCGAAGCAGGCAAGAAACTATTAGGTCTAGGCGATGACGCTAAGCACGTAAAAGACGAGATCGCCACCAATCTCAGCTCTACACCGGTAGAGGGACTAGAGGTCGAGGTGCAGGGCGACACCGTCAAAATCAGCGGCAACGCCGATAAGGAAACTCTCGAAAAAGCAGCCCTCATCGCGGGCAATACCGCAGGCATCAAAAACGTGCGGATCGAGGGCATTAGAGAGGATAGCGCCGAGAACTACTACACCATCGTAAAGGGCGATAACCTATCTAAAATCGCGAAGAAATTCTACGGCGACGCGAACAAATACAAGATTATTTTCGACGCCAACCGCGAGGTTATCAAGGACGCGAACCTCATCTATCCGGGGCAGAAAATCAGAATTCCAAAAGCTTAAGCTCGCTTTTGAATACTGCGGCTTGATTTTGCAAGCCGCGAATTTTACTTTTGCGAGTATTGCGCTGCGTTTGCGCGAGCCGCAATTTATCAGCCCGCAGCGCAGCGCGATTTTGGTGAGCTATGAATTTACGAGCTAGCAAGGCGGCGCGGTTTTTTACACTTTAAAAGACGCGGTTTTGCAAACTAGCGGCACGATGTGATTTTAAGCTGGCTGTGCAGCGCAGTTTTTAAACTATGATTTTATGAACCGACGGTACGGCATGATTGTGTGAGCTATGGATTTTGCTGCGGATTTGCTTTTGCGAGGCGGGTTTTGATTTTAAGCCGTGACGCGGTTTTGCGAGCCTGTTGCGGCGGATAGTGGATTATTTGCCGCATCGCCTGTGTGCCAATATGCCTGTACGCCGCCCTTACGGATCTACGATAAATTCCGTCGCGCCAGCCAAACATATCGCGCTTTGATTGAGATACAAAGATATCTGAAAATTTTAAAATTTCACCTAGAGACTACGACAAAGAGCCGTTAGTTATAAACGGCTATGAAAAATTTTTTGTGATCGCTTGGTATTTGGTACTATTATTTTCCGTCTTAACGATAGCTATAATAGAGGATTTTATGGAATGCGGATCTCTTATGTTCGCCAAAAGGCGTAGTTATGAATTTGGTAATGTCAGGGATTCTTATTGCGATATGTATCTTTAAGTTAATTCGTAGCAAGCAACAAATAAGGTTTACGGATAGATATATAGAATTTATCGAAAACGGCGTCGTTAAGAGATTTTGCAAAGTAGAATTCGACGAACTGCGAAGGAGTTTTTCGATTGACATATTTATTAGCTCAAAAATTTCGCGGAATATCTGCAATTTATCTCTTACGATAATGGGGTTCATAGCTTTAAAATGGGAGCTTTTGGAGATAATATTTTTTATCTACCTATGGGGATTTTTCTTAAATTTTATATTTTATCTATCGATGAATAAAAACCTCAAAGGCTTTAGTGCTATGCCGTTTATAAGGGTCGCCGAATATACAACTAACCCCGGATATCACAATATTTTACCAAGATACTATCTTATCTATATCTACAATGATAAAATTTACAACGATATCAAAGAGTATTTTTTGCAGAAAAATATAGATATCGACTACATCAAAAAGAATTATCTGTTTGTCTAAAACCATAAAGCTGCAAGTATAAGCCTAGACGATCGACGCTCGGTTTGCCGCAAAAATCTATAAATTTTATCTAACCAAGCTCGCTCGTCTAAATCCAAATCCTCACATTCAATTTTAAAATTTTAACGATACTCAAAAAGTTTAAAATTTCGCTCTTTATCTCGCTTGCGGGGTCGCGGCGCAGCACGCTTTCATAGACGCTAGGCTCGAAATTATCGCGCCCGGTGTGCACGAAAATATGGATCCGCCGCTCTCTGATGCTCGCCCAGATCTGCGCTCCCATCGCGTCGCCCACCGCCAAAAACCGCTCCATAAATGCAGGCGTTAGCACATACATCGCGTTTTGCGGCTCATCGCTTAGCACCTTGTAGCGCGCGGCAAACTCCACGTTATCCATCGCAACGGGCTTTAGACCTACGTGCTGCTTATTTTGTATCTCGCGCGGATAGATGAAAACGGGCGCGATGATACGTTTGTTAAATTCCGCTACGAAAAACGCCCCCACGAGCTCGTGCTGTAAATTTTGATGGAAAAAACTCACGTCGCTAAACTCGAAGCTCACCCCCTGCCACGCGCCGCCTACGCGGTCGTTGCCGCGCAGATTTTCGATAAACTCGAACAGATCGCTCTGCACCACGCGCCAAAACGGCACGCTGCCGTAGGAAACGTATTCGTAGCCGAGCTTGCGCACGAAAGGCGCCAGATAGTGCTGCTTATAGCTTTGGCGGTACCGCCCCGTAAAGATCTCCTGCACGCTTTTTACGCCGAGCGCGTAAAGCCGCGCTGCTAGCCACGCCCCAAGCGCAAGCGCAGCCAAGCCTATCAACGCCTGCGGCAAGGCTGCGGAGTATTTGAAGATCAAAAATGAGATCACGACCGCGCCGAACTTTAAGATATTTTCCGTGCCGATGAGATCCTTTTGCCAGCCGTTTAAGTGCACCTCGCGCAGGCTCACGGCGAGCGAGGCGATCGCCAGCAGCATAAGCATCGTCGCGCTAAAGCTCTGCGCGCCCTGCCTATCTGCGAAATACGCGATAGCGCCGAACACCGCAAACAAGACGATCGTGCTTACGGCGACGATAAACTTTAGCTGCTCCACGTGCTTTTTCGCGTCCAGTCGCAGGCGCTCCAAATCATAAATAGTCAAAATTTCGCCCTTCTTTAAATTTGCCCGCAATTTTAGCAAAATTCTGGGAATTTTGGAATTTCAAAGCTCGCTCGTCCGCACATAAGGTGAATTTTTTATATGAATTTTACACAGCGTCCCAAATTTAAGGATAAATTCAAAACTCTAAGTTTAAAATTTGACCGTAGCGGGGCGGAGCGCGGAAGTAGAATTTCACATAAAAGCGGCGCCGAATTTCGGCGTGCGGAAGCAAAATTCCAAGGCATAAATTTGCTACGTAGAATTT
>NZ_CALIJF010000396.1 GCF_938018035.1 uncultured Campylobacter sp.
CCTGCATAAGCGCGAGCTAGAGCGAGCCGCAGACGATAAGCAAAGGGCTGAATTTAAAGCCGAGATGGCTAAGCGAGCGCAGGATATGGACGAAGCGCGGGCGATATTCGAAGCAGGCTTACAAGCTTACTGCCTATTTAACTATACGCGAGCGAATGCGAAAAGCTACAAAAGCACATAAACTATCTTTGTGAGCAAATAGACGCGCTACAAGACAAAGCGGAGCCGAGAGGTAGCTACAGGTGGCGGGCTCCGCTAAAGGGCGCGTGAGGGGGGGCTTAATCGCCCTCCTTTATGCGAAACCAAGCAATATTTAAAAACGCGTTAAAATACTTCAAAACGTCAAAAAGGGCAAACAATGGAGCTATTAACGTCAAAGCAAGTAGGCGAGATATTAAATTTATCCAAAAGCACGCTTTCTAAAATGAGGAGCGACAAATACAAAGGGCGCTTTAATATCGTTTTGCCCTTTATCAAGATAGGGCGCGCGGTAAGATACGAGCGCGAAGCGGTTAATCAAGCCATAAAAGAGTTAAAGGCGAGCAAATGAAAATATCACCTGAGATCAGAGCGCGCATCTTAGCAAAGCATAAGGCGGGTGCAACCCAAAGAGAGCTACAAAAGCTTTTTAACCTAAGCGCGGGCGCGGTCAATAAAATTACTAAAGGCATAACCAAAAATTTAAAAAGCACGATAGCCAAAGGCACTGAGTATCTAACGGAGCTATCTGATTTAAACGAATATGAGCGCGAAGCCGTAACGCAAGCAGTAAGCGACAACGCGAGGGCGATAACCTTTTTTAAACAGACGGCGATTAAAAATCAAATAATGGCTAATAGGCTACTAAATGAAGCAAGCAACCTAAGCGATATCGAACTTCATAGCAGGATAACCGCGCGCAATAAAGAAACGATGCTCGGCAAAAACTATGAACTAAACGAGCAAGGGGCAGCAAATGCCATAACCCAAATCGTAATAAGGCGTGATGATATTTGAAAACTTACGATATTGACCTATTTTACGAGCTATCGATATTTTTTAACGACGATTTGCGCCTAATGGCTCACGCCGTAGCCTATACGCTAAATTTAGACGCCAAAGTAATCTACAAGGATTTCACGTTTGGGCGCTACAAAGAGGAATATTTAAAAGCCCTACAAGAAGCAAAGGACAACCCAAAAGAAGCTTATTTAAATTTACTGATGAAGTTTAGAGATAAAAGCCCAATATTTGATCGTGACGATTTCGCAAACGCAGAAGCTTACAGCGTATTTAATCGAAGTTATGACAAAAAACGAACGCAGGCAGGGAGTGACGACGCTTAAAATTTCGCTTTTAGGCGCAATTTCGCGAGCGGGAGCGAACAAAAAAAGCGATGTCTTATCAAACCCTAAGCAGCAAGAAGTTAAAATAAAGTGGATTTTAAAACAAAGGCTAAGAAATGCAAACTCTAACCATACGAACGGACGAGACCATAATGCGCCAGCTCGTAGCCATAGGTAAGATTTTAGCTAGCAGCGCGAATGCGAGTTTTGAGACGCTTACGACCGAACTAACGGACGAATATGTTGAAGAGCTAAACGCTCGCGCGGACGAAGCCCTAAAAGGCAAAGGGCTAATAGACGAAGCGACTGCACGCGATACGATAGAGCGGATAAAAGCGGGCAAATATGCGCGTAAAATTTCATAGTCGCTTTTTTGATGAGCTTGACGCGATAAAAGACTTCATCGCTAAAGACAGCTCAAACAGAGCGGATAATTTCGTCGATGAGATTTTTCGAAAGTGCCTAGATTTAAAAAATATGCCCTTAGCGCATAGGCTTAGCCAAAAGGTTACGAAAGACAACGCTAGGGATTTAATTTTCAAAGGCTACGTTATCCCGTATCTAATAGAGAGCGAGACGATTTACGTCTTAGGTATTTACGGCGCGAATGAGTGGCAAGAGTGAAACGATTAAAACGGCTCTAGTTTCGCAAAGAAACCTTAATTAAGTTTCGAGCTAAAAAAGCCGTAAAATTTTTCAATTCTTAAGAGAAATCTAGCCGTTTAAGCTAGCGAAACTTAAAAACTGAAAATTTCTAAAATACAAAGTCCTATTTTAGGGCACTTACTCGCATTTAATATTGAAAAGTAAACTTTTCATTATCGCATTTTTGAAGCTTAAAAACTTAATCGCCCAAAAAATATTTGAAAAATATTTTTGCCGTTTTTATCATTAAAATAGCGTATTATTGGGCTCACTAATGACATCATCAAGTCGCCTCTAACCACCATTTTTTATAAATTCTCATTTTATTGATGTTTTAATGCTTTAAGGTTTGGTTGAGCAACATCTTGGATGCCTTATATGACACTTGTTTTAAATTTTATTTTCATCGCTCCTCAACCAATACAAGAATAGTTTGAGCTTATAATTGTTAAACTTTAAAATCAATTGAATTTTATCATCGGCGAATAAATACAATTATTCTCATCTATCATTCTGTAATCATTAGTCGTAAATAATAAAGATTTCTAAAAACTTCTATCCACATAAAGTAAACGTGGCACACGAGCGATCAAGTCTTGTATAAACTACAAATAACACAAATATATATGTATTACGCGCTTTACAAATTGGACTTATTAATGAGCATAAATAGGTTATGCGTGGCGCGAATGATACAAATATTCCTATCCTACGCATCTTACATATTCGACAAATATAAAAAAAGCTATAGGTATTTTTTACTTTCACCTATTACAAATCACACGGATATACGCAATTACTATCCTTAAAAATAAATTTTACGATTTTATCTGGCGAGCATACTATTTGTATTGCAGATTTCACTCGCCATATAAATCATACTCGTTAGGGGATACCTACCCTAATAAACCCTAGTTTGGTTAAATTCGGTGACCGAGCGGGCTTTTATGTTCGCATATTACTATGGACTTTTTAGAGGTAGCAATCATTTTTAATTGCTTTCCAAAATCTCGCAAAGCAACCACCCAAACGGCTGTTTATTTATAAGCCAAGCCGTGGTCTCTTCCTCTTCGATAGAAAATTTTCCTTTGCCATTTATGATTTTTATCTTCCTGATGCCATCTACCGTAACAGCTCTTGCACCGCTGTGTTTGCCTACTCGCAATAAAAATTGATTATCCGCAAGTTTAAAATTATCATATTTCTCAATAAATTTATCAGATAGTGCTTCGCGAGTAAATTCATCCGTTTCACAACTAAACTGAGAAATAAATATCGGCATATAGTGGGAGTTGCAGGCTTTTACCAGCTCTTTTACATCAAATTTAGCGTTTTTTATAGCGATTGTCGTCTCAAATTCGCTTTTTGAGTCTATAACTTCGTATCGCACCTTTATACTATTGTCATTGCCATTATCTCTTGATTGTTCATTCCTTTTTATATTTACTGCATCGGCAACAAATGTATGTGAGCGTATAGCGCTACTATCGGCGATCAAGAAGTCACTAAAATATTCTTTTGTTTTGTAGCTTTCAATTGTTTTATAAAGCATTTCACCAAAGGCTGTGGCTATCGCACCTTTTAAAGAACTTCCGGGGATTATTGCTTTTTTGAAATTTGGAGATATAAATGTTTTTTCGATGATCAGCTGATTTATGACTTTTTTGCCATCGCCTTCTTTTTGAACCGCTTTGCCTAATTTTTCTCTATATTCTTTCGCTACTTTTGGAGATACTAAAATCTTTTTAAAAGATTTTTTCTTAGCCAAGGCACTCTTCTCTTTTATAAATTTCTGCAATTCAAACAATGTATCTGCGGATAAATTTGAGACTATTCTTTCAAATTCCTCTTTAGATTTCTCATTAAGGCCTTTAACAAATTCAAATTCATCAAAAACATACATATAGTCCCTGCCGTCTTTTGCATCCGTATCTATGACGTAATTCATCGGCTCATATGCTTCGCCGACACCTATATGTATCGGGCTTATGGGTTTTAGATTTATTTTGTAAGTTTTAGTTTCATTATGCATCTTTTATCTCCGTAGCTATTAGTATGGCATATCCTTGATGCACTGTGTTTGCATTTGCGGAATGTCCGCTTATGGCTTTTCCTAGATGTTCTTTTTCACAAATTTCATCATATATCGCCACGCTACCACTATTTGCCATTAAAATCGGGCTTTTAAACGGATTTATGTTCGCAAGCGATCCACCGTGTTTGCCAAATCTCGTAAATGGTTCATAGTAAAATTCTCTTGGGCCGTCATAGCCTAGCACAATCGGACTAAGCGCCATAAAGGCATTTGAGCTCTTTTTAATAGTCACTTTTTCAAAATCACTATATTCAAACGCCCCTTTGCCTATGCTAGCTCTCTTGCCATAACCGCTTTTGGATACAACTTCAAATGCTTTTTCTAGCTCGCCAAGCTTAAATTTATCATCTAGTAAAAAATAGATATCTTGCTTGCTAAATTTCATCTCCATCAAAGCATATGGTGCAAATTTACCACTATCGTCGGTTGTAAATGTGAGATAGTTTATGGAATTTTTAATGGTAGCCGTCTCGTTTAGCTCGTAGCCGATCTCGTCATTTGTCTTGGCGTTTTTAAAATTTCCGCTTTGCAGATCCTCTATGCTAAGCCAAATTTTTTTCCTATTTTCTTTTTTAAGATCCAAATTTTCGCCCAGAAGATGACTTGGCATACTAGGCTTTGGCAAATATCCGCTAGCGAAGCCGTCAGAGACTATCAAAAACGGCTTTTTGTCATAGTCGCTTAGTATCTCGTTTAGTCTATCTTCTCCAAGTGCATATCTGATCGCCCAGCAAATTTGTCCAAACAAGGTATCTCCTTTTAGCGGCGTGATAAAATTTGACCTAGGCGTTATGGTAGTTTTATAAAGTGTCATTATTCCCACCTTAAATTTTTAAATTCAACCCTTCCGTAACCTCTTGAGCCACTACCGCCTAGATAGTCATTTTCTATTAGCTTAAGTCCGCTCTCGACCATCTGCTTTAGCTCGTCTTCATTGTCATCATAAGGCTCTTTTTCATCAAAAACTTTTAGCCTAATGACTAGATCAAATTTCACACCAGCCGGTACACGCTCGATCTGGCGTGGGTGCTCTGCAGTTCCTTTTTTCCTATCTATCACATTTTCATATTTTCCTTCGCTTAGTTTTAGCCCTTCGCTCTCTTTAGATAGCACGCAATCGCCCACGCTTATTCTAGTAATGCCGGATTTATTTTCTTTATCGCCAAAAATTTTTAGTAAATTTTGTGCCGCTTTTTTATCCGGCTCCGGGACATTTTTTAAAAGATTAAAGTTAAAAACCTTTCCTTCGCCGTATCCAACTAGTCTATTGTTCCACTCCAATAAGCTTCGCATTTTACCCTTTAGCGAGCTTCCCGGGATATAAGGCTTATTTGTATTTATATCTTTTATCACTTGCGAGTCTATGCCACCTATCTTCATAGTATCATCGCCGCCGCCTATGTGAAGTCCGCTTAAAAGCTCTATTTGTCCTTTTAAAGTTAAAATTTTCATATTCTCTCCTTATTTCTTAGAAAAGCCTATAACGGCCTCAAAAAAGAGTTTAAATACCCTTAAATCATCTTTTGTTTTTACCTGAGCTACACATTTGTTTATCATCTCAACAAATTCGCTACTAGAATGTTTTCTAGCGTTTGAATAAGCTGCTTTTGAATTTAGCATCTTTACAAACGGCAAAATTTCGCTGAAGTCCCCGATATTTGATCTTTGCTCTAGCCCGATTATGTAGTCGTAAAAAGCTCTTATCTGCGTGGCCTTTGTTCCTGCAGAAACCAATTCAGCTACTTTCCTTGCCGTTTCGTCAAACAAATTTGGATCCTTTTTATAATCCAAAACTATCGGCGGCAAAGAGTTATTTCGCACGCTATTATCAAAATTTTGATTGTAGCTGCTATTTCTATATCCGTTCATCGCTCTCTCCTTTTATATATGTATTCACAAATCGCCATCTTGCTCTCCTTTGGATTGTTTTCTATCGCATCATTTAGCATTAAAAGCAGCGCGTTCATATCACTGCGTCCCTGCTTGTCTTGCATATTTCTAGTAAAACTATAACTTAGCTTTGACTTCCACATGGTGTTTCTTACGTCTTCGCATACATTTTTGCTCATCTCGCAAAGCTCAAGCAGCCTGTATAAAAACGCCGCATTATCTATATCAAATTTCTCAAACTCATCTAAAATTTTGCCTCTTACGTTTATATAGCTATCCCATTTGGCTGTCTCGCCAAAGATACTAATCGCATCCTTTCCGCCAATCTCTTTTGATACTTCCAGCCACTTCTCGCTAGTTTGAGCTAGGTAGCTTATCGGTGTAGATGGTTTTGCCAAAACGATACCAAAAGATATGCTTAAATTTTGCGATTTTATGAATTTCATAAACTCTTGCCTTATAAAAACAGCAAGATCTATCATCTCATCGTAGCTTCCAACTATCAGCAAATCATCGCCGCCGGCAAATACGGTGTAGCTATTTGCAAATTTTTCCTTCATCTTCCTTGGCACATATAGAGAAAAGAAATTATTTATGCCTTTTGAAAATGTGTCAAAATTTGTAAAACTTTGCGTAACGTCGCTATTTTTTATGAAATTTCCCATATTATCCACGTCGGCTTTTATCACAGCGATCGCATTATCACCGCGAGATTTTTTAGCCAGATCTTCAAAGTCCACTATCTCGCCCGTCTCTTTTGCGACGTATGATCTTATATTTTCCGTTATCTCAAGATCAACGTCCATAAAGTCTATGCCTATAGCTTTGCTATTTATCTTTTTGCTATCGCTAGCCAACCTCTCGCCAAGACGCACAAAGGCACTGCAAATTTCGCATTTATCGTTATCATATGCTATTTTTCTTATGTTGCAAATTCTGCAAAGAGTTTGATTTGTGATGCCTTTATCGTATGAAAGTACCGGATCTTGCTCTTTTAAATTTAGCTTTTTAAATTTTTCTAACTCCACGGCTTTGCTTATATTATCCCTTAACGCTTTGTATCTTTTGGGATCCGCGAAGTCCGCCCTCTCGCATTCCACGCAAGATAGACTAACGCCACTAACGCCAAAGAATTTTTTTACAAAATAAGCGTTTATAGCGCCTTTTATCTCTTTAAAAATCGCTTCATCAAATTTAGGAGAGAGTATTTCAAATTTACCGGCCGTGCACGATAAGATACATTTTTCATCTATGCCAAATTTTTGGCAGATAAATTTGGCCAAAACTATCATAAAAAGCTCGCAAAATGCGGACTTTGCCCTTAGCACTTTAGCCGCATTTTTCGAGCCCAGATTATCAAATATAAATTTTTGTATCCCGTAAAAATCCCCGCCGATCAAAAACATCTTATCTTGCAATATCTCATCTATATCTTTTGGTCCTTGCTCCAAAGCAGCAAACTCATCGCCAAAATAACTGCTAAATTTGCTCATTTATATCCTCCGTTTTTATTTTCCCGAGCCCAAAAACAGTCTGCTTACCCACACCTATTATCTCGCCTAGTTTTAAAAGCTTTTTGCACTCTTTGCCAATACCTTTTATCTCCAAAGAGCCCACTAAACCGCCAAAATTCATAGTCGCGTTTTGCCTGTTGCTTCGTCTAGTTAGCTCCACGTATTTTAGCCCTTTATTAGTTATCTCGCCCTTCACTTCAAATGGCAACGCTTCATGATCTTCCCCCTGAACGCTTAGCCATCTTTGATATATAGAGTTTAGTATATCCCGCAGAGATATATTGTCATTTTTTAAAAAAACATTGTCCTTTTTTATCCTAAGCGGCGTTATAAATTTGATCTTGATATCATCCGTTTTATCATCAAAGCCAAATTCTCTCACGTAGTTTTTAGGTAGACTTATCTTATCTCCAGCCAAACACGTCTCGCCATTTGCAAACATATCAAATTTCTCATATTTGATTCTATCTTTGCCAAGACCGTATCTTTTTAACATCATATACACAGCAGAAGCTATATATGGTAGTTTTTCGCACGCGCTTCCTAGTAAAACTATACCAAAGTCGTAAAATTCAGCCCCAAGCTCAAAGTCCAGCCTATACTTATGGTAGCTATTTTTCTTTTCATAAAAGTCGTAATACAGACAACTCTCATTTGCAAAACACTTGCCACACTTATACGATGGGTTTATGCAACTTACGCTTTTTAGCGCATATCCAAAAGCTCCGCGTACTTGCGAACCGATAAAAAATGGCGGTTTTTTAGGCGATCTAAACAGCACTCTAAGCTCGGAGTATCTCATATATACTGCCCAAATTTTACATGTTCAAAAACTAAATTTTTCATCACATTATGCACACTATGCTATTTTGGATTATTCTTTTTGTTGCTGCATAGATGGCTTTTGCGCCTATTCTTACATTTACTTTTATAAAATTTTCAAACTTTATCATGAATTCTTTTAAATTTGATAGCTCGGGAGGGATATCCGACCATTTATCTTGTGGTATTTGGGGAATTTTTATAAACTTGCATACACCAAGACTATTCTCTGCGTCTTTTTCTTGAACCGCTATAAGTTTGTGAGAAAATATTATAATCATACTAGTTTTGCTATTCACTTTACCACTCGATTTTAAAATTATGTTATTATACATAAATTAAAAATAAATGTTTATAATTTTTAAGTTTTTTGATTAAAAAACTATCATTTTTATGCGCAACTCTCATTTATTTTTCTCAAATTTCAAAATTTATGGATTTTTCGAATAACAAAACAACTAAAATTTAGGCGCTCTTTTTGCTTATTCTTGTTTTGGCTTAATTAAACTTAAGCGGATTTTTAGCTACCGACTACATCTTGCTACTTATAAGACCTTTTATTAATTTTAACAGTTTCTGATATAAGTTTTCCTGTGTAGTTTTAGTATTATATCTAAACTCTATTATAATCTACGCTTGTAGTTGTAAGCAGAACGCATTCTTTAAGATGAAGCAAGAAATTATTCTAGCTTCCCTGCTGTCACTACCGTTGCTACGCTTAGGGAAGATGTCTTTAAATTTAGATAATCTATATTTAGCATAACCCTAGAAATTTTCGATACCATTTATATGGTTTTTGCCGTTAGTTAGCAAATTCATTCTTTGAGTGTTTTACTCTGTAATGTGCTTTAGCACCATAATCTACTAATCCATCATAAGCTTTCCAACAATCAGAATAAATCACGCTATGGTCTAACTCGCTTTGTGCTCAGCTTCTATGAGTGCCTTTCTTAACTCATCGGGCGGTAGTTCCTTTACTTTTTTGGGAGTTTTGAGGTATAATAAGCTCATCGAGCGACGGGACCCGCTGCGCGTCGGGCTTATAACCCGAAAATGCAAGTCGTTCGCCGTTTTTGGCGTCTGCCGTCGCTTTGAATAATGAGCTTTCTTTAATATCCCCCTTGACCTTATACATCGTTTTAAAAGCAAGCCTGTTGTTTTTCGTTTGTGCTTCCTCTACGACTACATAGTACCCGTCTTTTTGTTTCCCGCTTATGAGGGCTTTTAGGCCTTGCTTCGTTTGAGATAAAATCTGCTTGTCGGGGTTTTCGACATAATCTATGTAGCTTGCTATATCGTCGCGCGTTATCGCTATTTGCCCGCGCTTCGCTTCTGCCGCTTCGTTGCCGTGATTTTTTAAGGCATGCGTGATTTCATCGGCATAAATTGTTCGCTTTGTTTCGTTTGGATATTTAAACCCCAAATTTTTTGCTAAATCAAAAAGAGGCAGAAAAATAAGGACGCAAAAAAAAGGAGAAGAGAAAGAAACTCTTTCCCTCTCTCTCTCTTTCCATTACCTCTTAATTATTACTCTCCCTTACCCTTCTTACTCCTCTTACCTTTAGCCTTAGACGATCCCTC
>NZ_CALIJF010000397.1 GCF_938018035.1 uncultured Campylobacter sp.
CCGAACGATGGTAGAGATCACGGGTAAGCTAAAGCGAGAATTTGGATTTGCTCTGGGCGCTCAAGGGGTCGAAAACGCGCTATCGCTGCGACTTTTAAATAATCTAAAATTTAACTATCTGCAGGGAAATTTTATCGCAAAAGCGCTGGATCGCAAAGAGATAGACGCTTTCATCGCACGCTTTAAAGATACGCCCAAGCTCGCAGCCATCGACAAAGATGAGTTTATCAGCTTCTTAAACGCGCTTGATTATAAGGATTTGGCGCTAAACTTCATCGCGCGCGGTCAAACAGGCGAGCTTAGTCCGGGAGAGTTTGAAAGTTTCAGAGCGAAATTCGGCGAAATTTTAAACAAAACTCAAAGCGCGGGCAGCGAAAAATTTGCGCTAAATACAGAAATACGTAAGCAAATTTTAGATATTCTTTCGCTTGATTACCGCGTTTTGGCAAGCTTCATTCAGAGCTTTAAAACGCGGCTGAATCAGTTCATAAGCGATTTGGAGGCAGCATGATAGATAGCGTTAGCGCCGATTTCGATCACGAGATACCCAACGGCTCGAGGCTGTATTTCGGAAAGAGCGCGCAGCTCAAGCGCGAGCTGGAAAATAAAGCGAGCGAAATCCTCGTTAAAAACGGCTTTAGCGAAATTTTAACGCCATATTTTTCATATCATCAGCACCTAAGCGTCGCGCCGCAAAAGCTTCTTAAACTCTCCGATCCCACGAACCACGAGCTTGCGCTTCGCGCAGATAGCACCGTGGACGTCGTGCGTATCGTGCGCAAGCGGCTGAAAGACGATAAGCTAAGGCGGCTATTTTACGTTCAGCCGACCTTCAAATACCCAAGCGACGAGTTTTATCAGATCGGCGCGGAGCTGATCGGGGAGAAAAATTTGCCCCTTGCGATTAAAATCGCGCAGGAGTTTTTTAAAGAATTTGATCTTATGCCCGTGCTTCAGCTAAGCAATATCGAAATTCCGAAAAAAATCTGCGAAATTTTAAATTTGCCGCTTGAAATTTTTGAAAAGGGCAAGATTGAGACGCTGCTTGAGCAAAATTTGCCTTGGCTGGATGCTACGGCTCGCGCCACGTCGCTAAAGGACGTGCAGGCTCTGCGTGCGCAGGTGCCTGAAGAGCTAAAGCCCTGCTTAGATGAAATTTTAAATTTAGGCGTAGATTACGAGCATATCCGCGTTTCGCTGCTGTATTACTCTAAAATGCGCTATTACGACGCGCTATTTTTTAGATTTTTAGATGCGGGCGCAGTGTATTGCAATGGCGGAAATTACGAAATAGACGGGCTAAAATCCAGCGGCTTTGCGCTGCTAGTGGATGCTTTGATAGAAAAAATTATGCAAAAGGATGAGAAATGAGCAAAGTTGACGTAGTCATCGGCGCCCAGTGGGGCGATGAGGGCAAGGGTAAGATCGTAGATATGATAAGCGCGAATTACGATTTCGTATGCCGCAGCAGCGGCGGGCACAACGCAGGCCACACCATCGTCATAAACGGCGAGAAATTTGCGCTGCATCTGGTACCCAGCGGCGTGCTTCATAAAAATATCATCAACATCATCGGAAACGGCGTCGTGATCAACCCCGACGTGCTGATTACCGAGATGGCGCAGTTTGAAAATTTAAAGGGCAGATTTTTCATAAGCGAGAAGGCGTTTTTAAATTTACAGTACCACTCGCTGATCGATCAGGCGCGCGAAAAGAGCAAGGGCGAGCTTGCGATCGGCACCACCGGCAAAGGCATAGGGCCTGCGTATGCCGATAAGATCGCGCGCACGGGACACCGCGTAGCGGAGCTTTTGGAGCCCGAAAGGCTCGCCGAGGCGCTATCGCGCGATTTTGCTTCGCATGAGAGCGTTTTTGAAAAAGCGGGGGTTAAAATTCCTAGCAAGATTGAAATTTACGAGGAGCTAAAGCGCTATAAAAGCGCGCTCGAGCCATACATCGCTGATACCACGCACATGCTGTGGAAGGCGCTTGATTACGACAAGCGCGTGCTCGTAGAGGGCGCGCAAGGAAGCCTGCTTGATATCGATCACGGCACCTATCCTTACGTCACGAGCTCGACGACTATCGCGGGCGGGGCTTGCAGCGGGCTCGGGCTCGCGCCGAAAGATATCGGCACGGTGATGGGAATTTTAAAAGCCTACACCACCCGCGTGGGCAACGGCGCGTTTCCTACCGAGGATAAAGGCCCGCAGGGCGAGGCGATGCGCGAGATCGGTAAGGAGTACGGCACCACGACGGGGCGCGCGCGTCGCTGCGGTTGGTTCGACGGAGTGGCTACGAAATACGCCGTGCGCCTTAGCGGCATCGACAAGCTCGCGCTGATGAAGCTTGACGTCCTAGACGGCTTTGAGAGCATTAAAATTTGCCGCGCATATCGCTACAAGGGTGAGGAGATCGATTATTTCCCGATCGATTTGGAAGCGGCCGAGCCGGTTTACGAGCAGATGCCGGGCTGGGACAGCGTCAAGGGAATTTCAAAATTTGAGGATCTGCCGCAAAACGCGCAAAATTATATCCGCAAAATAGAGGAGCTAAGCGGCGCGAAGGTGGGCTTTATCTCCACCAGTCCCGAAAGAAGCGACACGATAATTTTATAAAATCGGGCGGAATTTTAAGAATTTTAAAATTCCGCCGTTTGCAAACGCGGGCGGCGCGACCGCTCATAGAACTGAATTTAAAGGAACGATCATGCGAATACGACTACCACACGTGCCATATATCGCGCATAAAATAGCGCTGGATCTGCTAAACTCGGGCTGCATTACGCTGAGCGCGGGCATAGAGCCAGTCGCCAAGGAAGCAGGCGAAATCATAAGGACCGATCTGCAAAAAGAAAGAGCGATAGACGAGCGCGCAAACGAGCTGATAGATGAGCGCATAAGCGAGCTAGATGAGATGAGCGTGAATAAAAAAGATATGTTTTGGCTCATCAAGCGCCACATCGCAAACGACGAGAATTTCGAGCTAAATTTCGAGGATCGCTACGGCACCATATCGCATAAAATTTTAGAAACCGTTTGGAAGAAAAATTTGATCGATTACAAAGTCTCCGAAAACAGGCTGAAGACGATAATTTATAACGCGATCGACGAATATCTTAAAAATTATCAAAAGATTGAGGATGCGGTCTATGAAAAGATCGATGGCTACAAGCAAAAATTGATCCCAGGTACCGAAGAATACGAGCTTGTGTTTGAAAAGCTCTACGAAGAGGAGCTAAGAAAACGGGGCATGCTGTAATGAACGCATATATCTACATAGAAAACGGCATCTACCTGCAAGCTAAGGCGTTCGGCAAAGGCGGCAGCGCATTCGGCGAGCTCGTGTTTAACACCTCCGCCACCGGCTACGAGGAGATCATCTCAGATCCAAGCTACGCGGGGCAGTTTATTATTTTCACTATGCCCGAAATCGGCATCGTAGGCATCAACGAAAACGACAAGGAAAGCTCCAAAATCCACGCCAGCGGAATTTTCGTAAGAAATTTTAATAACGAGCCTTCAAATTTCCGCTCGCAGATGAGCTTGGAGGATTATTTTCTTCAAAACGGAAAATTCGGCGTTTACGACATCGACACTAGATTTTTGACCAAAATGCTGCGCGACGAGGGTAGCCTGCGCGCCTTCGTTTCGACCGAGATCAGCGATAAGGCGGCTCTTAAAAAGGCGCTTAGCGAGTCTGCGCGCATAGAGGAGATCAACTACGTAAGCATCGTAAGCACGAAGGCGCCGTATAAGCACACCTCCGGGCGCTGGAATGCCGAGCGCGGAAGCTACGCTCAGCCCGCAAGCTGCGGCAAAAAGATAGCCGTGATCGATTACGGCGTCAAGCGAAACATCCTAAATGAGCTTTGCGATCTAGGGCTCGGAGTAGAGGTTTTTCCGCACGACGTTAAAGCGGAGAGCCTGATTGCCAAATTTAAAGAGGGGCAGATCGACGGCGTGTTTTTATCAAACGGCCCGGGCGAGCCGCGCATGCTCAAAGAGGAGATCGCGCAGATCAAAAAGATGGTCGAAGCGCGCGTGCCGATTTTTGGAATTTGCCTGGGTCATCAGCTGCTAAGCAACGCGATGGGATATGAAACCTACAAGCTGAAATTCGGCCAGCACGGCGCAAACCACCCCGTGCAAAACCTGCGCACCAAATCGATCGAGATCACCGCGCAAAACCACAATTACAACGTCCCAGAAACGATCGCGCAGATCTGCGAGATCACACACCGAAACCTTTTCGACGGCACGATCGAGGGCGTGCGTTACAGGGAGTACCCCGTATTTTCGGTGCAGCACCACCCCGAAGCCAGCGCGGGGCCTACCGAGAGCAAATATATCTTTAAAGAATTTCTTGAAATTTTATGATTTTTGAAATTTTGCCTGCACTAAATTTTACCGCGACTGCGCGGTAAAATTTTAAATTTGCGGCGAGTTTTAAATTTTAATGCAGTCTTTGCGTCGTGAATTTAAGACTCGTCTCAGCCTGGATAATTGCAGGCTAGAGCGGTACGCAAAGCACGCTTTTACGGACTAAGAATTGTCGCGGTGATTTTGGATTAAGTAGCTTTTTGGATGAAGCGATCTGTGCTAGTCGCGGTTTTAAATTTAAACTGGCTGCGCACCGCATGCTTTTCATTTGCGCGATTTTGCTTCCACGTAGCTTTTAAGCGTACGCGCGGCTAAATTTTATGCGTTTTAAATTTAAAAGTTGGCTTAATGCACTTAGCCCTTTCAAAACAGATCCTGCGGCACATTTCTCATAGCTTCAAGCCCTTTAAATTTGACGAACCGTTTTGTTGCCGTTAAAAGTTGCGCTAGCAAGCTGCCCTGTCGCCCGTAAAATTTTATCTAACGTCGCCCGCCCGTTAAAGTCTTATTAACGCAGTTTTGCCAGTTATACCTAGTTTTTGATAAACTATACCTACCCTTAAAAAAATCTTATCAGCGCCGTTTCATTTCCCTCTAAAAGCCATTTGCCTAAAATAAAATTCCGCTCCGCCGCGTAGTGAAATTTTACCTGCATTTGCTTTGAAATTTTACTTTCAGCCGCTCTTAAATCTCTTTCGCACCGATAAGATTTAGCTTGCGTCATTTTAAATTTTGCCCCACTCCTAGGCTGCGGTTTTTATCCATGCTTCTTTTTTAATCCCGCCCATATTTGCACCTAAAATAAGAGTTGTGTTACTTTATGAAATTAAATTTTTAACTTAACATTATTTTAAGCTCAATAAAAGAGAAAATTTGAAAGAATTTCGTTTGAAATTTCGCCTTGAGGGGTCTGCTATGAGCTGCGCTTTAAAAGAGCTGGACGTCTTGCTAGTCGAGGATGATACTAAATTACTAGCCTCGCTGCATAAGGCGTTTGAGGGTATTTTTAACAACGTTTACAATGCCCAAAACGGGCTTGAAGGTGTAAAAAAATTCAAAAAATTTAGCCCCAATCTCGTCATTACCGACATTCTAATGCCGATCGAGGATGGGCTTGAGATGATACGTCAGATTAAGCAGATCTTTCCGCATGCCCCTATCGTGGTGCTTAGCGGCTTCAGTAGGGAGGAGCAGCTAAAAGGCGTTATGGAGATTGGCGTCGAGCGGTATTACTTTAAACCGGTAGATATCGCCGCATTCGTGCTAGAGATAAGTGCGCTGATGAAGTCTAAGCTGGACTCTGTACGAGTCGTAAATATGGGTGCGGGCTACGTATTTGATGGGCTTCGTCGTATTTTACTGAAGGATGGCGAGCAGATCGTGCTTACTAAAAAGGAGCTTTCTTTTGTCTCGCTGCTAGCCAGTCGCGTGGGCGAGCTGGTGCTTTACGAGGAGATCAAACGTTATGTTTGGACCGAAGGAGCCGTGAGCGATACGGCGCTTCGCACCTTCGTCAAGCGTATCCGCGATAAAGTGGGAGGTGAAATCATAAAAAACGTCCCGAGCCTGGGATACAAGATCGAGCTTGAGCCAGCTTAAATTTGATCGCGTTTTTGCCGCTTTGTAATTTACGGAATCCACTCGTAAAATTTTGCGTTTAAATTATGCCGCGATTAATGCGGAGCGAGGCAGAATTCCGCGCTCAAAGCGCCACAGATTAAAATTTTACGCTCATCCGAAATTTGCTAAATTTGATTTGATAAAATTTAGCCTCTCAAGCTTTTCAAAAACTTCTTTGCTTAAAAGCCCAAACTAAAAATTTCTTGCTAAAATATCGCAAAATTCCGCGTTCTGCGAATCGCTCTAAAGGATTTGTTTTGAAAAATTTGCCCTCTAAAAATCTCTTTGTCTACACTAGCTCGCGTGCGCTACGCGCGGCGCTGCAAGGCGAGAGCAGCGGCGTGCTGGCGCCAAGGATTACGTTGGCGGAATTCTACGAAAAGGCGCTTTTTGTGCCGGATCTTGTCGCTTGCGGCGAGATAGATCGCGCGCTTTTTATGAAGCAGGCGGTAAACGAGAGCAAGCGCGCAGGCGAGAGGCTTAAATTCCCTAGCGAGCTTTACGAGTTTATGCGTAACCGCGAGTATCTTTTCGGCTTTTTCAAGGAGCTTGCGACGGAGCGCGTGAGTATCGATGCGCTCGATCTTAGCGACACCTATGCGTGGTATGCCGAGCATTTTGAAATTCTGCGAGAGCTAGCGGGGGCGTATGCAAGGATTTTGCGCGAGCATGGATTTTACGACGAGATCACGCTGCCCGCGCTTTATGAGCTAAACGAATCCTATCTGCGCGGATTTGAGCGGATAGAAATCAACATCGACGGCAATCCTAGCGCATTTGAGTTCGAGATTTTTAAGCGCGCTGCAGAGCTTAGCGAGGTTGTGTTGAGCTTTAGAGCCACGACTTTAAATTCCAAGCCCGTGCGCGCGGTGGAGGAGCTTTGCGGCATAAGTCTAGAGTTAGGTTTTGCCTACCGCGTAAATCTTGGTACGGGTGAAATTCTAAGCCGCAAGCCGCTAAGCGTGGGCGGAGCGGTTGTGTGTAGAGGCTTTGAGCTGCGAAGCTTGCAGGCGAGCTACGTTTTTGAAAAAATTTCATCCTTTGTGCGCGCGGGCATCGCTCCGGAGCGCGTCGCGGTGATTTTGCCCGACGAGAGCTTTGCCGGCACGCTACGGCTTTACGACGAGCGCATCGCAAGGGCTCGTGGCTCGCACCGCATGCTAAATTTCGCGATGGGAGAGAAGCTTAAAGATAGCCTATTTTACGTAACGCTAGAGAAAATTTCGCAGTGCTTAAAAGAGGCGCGCACGCCAAAATTTGGCGTAGATTACCGCGCATTAAAAAGCCCAGGCGGAGGATTTTTGGATACAAAGGATTCCGCGGTACAGCAAAATTTAGCGCTAGGGAATTTCGCTTCGGAGAATTCTATTTCACAAAATTTTGCACAGCAAAATTCCGTGCTGGATTGCGAAATTTTTTCAAATTCTAAAGCGGATTTAAATTTTATGTCTGTGGGGGTGTTTGAAAATACGGAAAATTTTGAAATTCTGCGCGAAATTTCGGCGGAACGCGCGAATAGCGCGGAAGAGCAAAGCTTTTCGGCAGAGTTTGCAGAGTTTCAAGAGTCTTTGGAGTGTGCGCAGCAGCGCGATTATTCGGTTAGTGCAAAACGGCAGGAGCCTTCAAGGAAGCAGCAAGAGAGCCTACGAGACTCTATGCAACTGGAGCATATAGAGCTTGAGGAAGAAGATGGGTATTCAAAAAGCCCTGAGCGGCGCGATCGCTTTAGGCGCTCTAAAATACGCGAGGGCGCAGATGAGTATCCGCAGCGCCCAAACCCACAGGAGCTTGATCTGTTTTTTGCGAGTGTGGGCGTGGATGAGGCGCTTTTTGGCGAGTTCGCGCGCGATTTTGCAAAGCAAGTAAGCTTCGAGCATTTCGAGGCACTAATTACCAAGCTCGCCTGTTTACCCAAAATTAGCGACGCGCTGCTGCAAGAAAAGCTAAAAGAGCCGCTATATCTAATTAAAATTTTACTTCGAAAATTTAAGGACGAAAACCTAAGCTTGGGCAATCTAATCGATCTTTTTTTGTTAGAAATTTCGCGCATTAAGCTTGATGATGTTCGTGGTGGAAAGGTCACGGTAATGGGGCTTTTAGAGAGCCGTGGGCTACAATTTGACGGTGTGATAATCCCCGATTTTAACGATGATCTGGTGCCAAAGCGCAGTAGCGGAGAGATGTTTTTAAACTCCGCTTTGCGCGCTAGAGCGGGGCTCATCAGCCACGCGGACCGCGAAAATTTACAAAGATTTTACTACGACGGCTTGCTAAGAGGCGCTAAAAAAAGCGCGATTTGCTATCTGCAAAGCGTCGAGAAATTGCCTTCGCGGTTTTTGAAAAGCTTTGAAGTGCAACAAGACGCGGAATTTTCGCAGGAGGATTATTTGCGGCTTTTTGGGCGAGAGGAATTTAAGCCCGCCTTATGCGGACAAGAAGATCCCGTGGCTCGCCATGATTTTTTTGCCGAGGAGCTGTCGTTTTCGCGGCTGGATACGTTTTTAGAATGCAAGAGGAAGTATTATTACCGCTACATTTTCGGGCTAAAAGAGGGGCTAAAATTTGGCGAGGATAATGCACTTTTGGGCAAAATTTTACATACGAGTTTTCAGCGTTTATACGAGCGAGCGGGGATGAAATTTAGCATGGAAAAATTTCGCTCTATTTATTCGCAGCTTGCGCGAGAAGCGGGCATCGCGCGCTTTGATGCGGAGCTTGAGCTAAAAGCTGTAGAAAAGCTAGCTAGGCTTTTAGAAGAGCATGAGCAAATTTGGAGCTTTAGCGGTAGTGAAGTATCGCTAAAAGGCGAGCTTGACGGAGTGCGGCTGAGCGGGCGGATCGACCGCATCGACGAAGATAAGGCAGGGCGGAAGTTTATCATCGATTACAAACGTGGTTCAGCTAAAAAGCATATGGAAAAATTTCAGCTTACGTTTTATCGCGCGCTTTTAGCCCAGGAATGCGAATGCGCCTATCTGTCGCTAAAAGATTGCACGTTTGCGGCTCCTGGCGATAAAACGCCTAGCTTAGAAAATCTATGCGAGACGCTAAGCTCTATCGGCAAGGAATTTGCAAGCGAGGTTGCTTTTACGCGCACGGAGGCGGTGCAAAGCTGCGAATACTGCGATTATAAAATCATTTGCAAGGGGCAGATCGATGGCAAAATTTGAAAATTATCTGGCGCTTGAAGCAAGCGCAGGCAGCGGCAAGACCTTCAATCTCGCAGTGAGGTTCATCGAGCTGGTGCTAAAAGGCGAGCCGATCAATGAAATTTTAGCTCTTACCTTTACCAAAAAAGCTGCTGCTGAGATGAAAACGCGTATCGTGGAAAAATTTCAAAATTTGCTGCTTTTGCAGGATGGCTCGCTAAAGCCTAGCGCCGAGCTGGAGCAAATTTGTGCTGATTTAGGGCTAAGCGCGGATGAGGTTTTGGCAGCGCAACAGCGCCTACTGCCTAAATTTTTAAGCGAGAGCCTAAACGTCTTTACCTTTGATGCGTTTTTTGCAAAGGCTCTGCGCTCCTTTGCGTTAAACAGCGGCATCGATCCAAGCTTTGAAAACGATGAAAGCATACTAGGCGTGCAGCAGGCGGCGTTTTTAGGCGCGATTTGTAAAAACGAAGCGCTATTAAGAGAGGTCGTGGATTATGTAAGCGACTCAGGAATGACAAAGAGCGAGTTTTTAAATAGTTTGCAAAGCATTTGGAGAGGCGATATAAGCATAAATACGCCCACGCTTCCTGCAAGCTCGGCGCTAGCAGAGATAAATGAAATTTTATCTTGCTTGCAAAAAGCGGCGAGAGATGCGGGCGTAAGCGCTGGAGCCGTAAATGGGCTAAGCCCTGTTAGCGATTTGTCAAAATTATCTTCGGGCTTCATTCTTTCGGCTCTTGCCAACGGCAGTTTCGATTATCCGCGCTCACAGCTTAAAAAAATTTCGCATCTTGACTGCGAGCTAGCAAGGCTAAAAGACGCCATAGCTCGCGAAATAGCGTGGATGGATGCGACATATGCGGCTAAGCTGGCAGGACTAATTAAAATTTATGCCGAAGCGCTTAAATCGGTGCAGCGCAAAAGTGACAAGCTCACGTTCGGTGATGTCACCGCAGCTGTGCACTCGCTGCTAAATCCGAGCGTAGAGGCGTTGCAGGGCAACCGCGAGCTTTTGTATTTCAGGCTCGATTCTAAAATCACGCATATTTTAATAGACGAATTCCAAGATACCGACATTTGCCAGTATGAAATCATGCTGCCGCTAATCTCTGAGGCGCTTGCTGGCAAAGGGGCGGAGGAGCGCTGTGGCAGCTTTTTTTACGTAGGCGATAAAAAACAGAGCATCTATAAATTTCGCGGCGCAGAGAGAAAAATTTTTGATATTTTGCGCGAGCAGTTTAGTCAAATCAAAACGCAGAGCCTGCCGCGCAATTATCGCAGCTTAAAACTCATTGTAAAATTTGTAAATGAGATCTTGCGCGATAAATTTGCGTCTTATGAAGATCAAATCGCAGCAAATAAGCTAGATAGCGATCTGCCCGCTTCGGTGCTGCAAAAAATCAAGGATTATCCTCTTTCTCATCCACAAATGCCGCTATTTGAGGTGCAAAGCGACGATTACGGCTACGTAGCAGCGTTTTCATACGACGATGTGCTAAAGGGGGCTGCGGAGCAAGCGCGCAGGCTTATTGAGGAGTGCGGCGTAAGAGCTGATGATATAGCGATTTTATGCTGGAAAAACGAGCATGTAAGCGCGCTAAAAGAGATGCTATCGGAATTTTGCGAGGTTTGCAGTGGCTCAAATAAGACCCTGCGTTGCAGCGAGCAGGTAAATGCCGTAATTCAATACGCGAAATTTTGCGTAGGTGGCGATGAAATTTATCTGCGAAACGCCGAAGCGATTTTAGGGAGACGGCTTAAAAAGATAGCGGTCGATCTGCATAAAAACGCGCAAAAAACGGCAGAATTTATAGCTAGCTCACTGAAATTAAATTTCGTAGATCCGGATCTACTGCTGTTTTTTGAGACGCTGGCAAAATTTAATAGTTTTAGCGAGTATCTGTTTGCAAACGACGAAACGGAGGTATTTGCCAAGGAGCAAAGCGGCATTAAAATTATGACCGTGCATAAGTCTAAGGGGCTTCAGTTCCCGCACGTAATCGTCTGCGACCGCATCGGGGGAAAAGACCGGGGCGAGAGCTCAAAGCTCGCGACGGACTATGATTTTGCCACGCATAAGTGGAGAATTTTTTATAAATTTGCGAGCAGAAAGAGCCTGGATGCGGAATTTGCAGCATTAATGGACGAAAACGATCGCTCTGCGCATGAAGAGGATATAAACAAGCTCTACGTGGCATTTACCCGCGCCGAACGCTCGCTCATCATCGTAAAACGCTCCGAGACAAAAATAGATCAATACAATTATAGCTTTTTTTTACCTTACGCCAAAAAGACCAAGGGCGCGGGCGTCGTGGAGTGGCTGGATATCCCGGATTTTCAATACGGCTACGTAATCCCAAGCTCCGTAAAATCAGAAGAGCAGCCGCCGCGAAAAAAGATCGCGTTAGTAGCTGGCGAGCCTCAAGGCGCGCAAGAAAAAGCAGGCGGCGGCGAAACGGAGGCGCTAAGCGCGATATATTTCGGCGAGGCGCTGCACTATGCTCTGGAGATGAGCGAAGGATTTGAGGCGGATGAAATTTTACGAGGAGTGAGCCTTGCAAGAGGACGCTACGCTAAATTTTTAAATGACGCGGATTTTGAAAATATCGCGGCGCGGGCGCTAGGACTAAGCAAAAACGAGGAATTTTTAGCTCTGATAAGAGGCGCTCAAGCTTATAAAGAGATGCCAATTAAAAGCGCGGAGGGTGATCTTTTGCGCGTAGATCTGGCATGCTTTAGGCAGGATGAAATTTTGCTTTTTGATTACAAAAGCTCCGAAAAATACCTCGCGCAAAACAAAGCTCAAGTGGCGCGATATAAAAGTGTGATCCGCGAGTTTTATCCGCATGCGCGAGTGCGTGCCTTCGTGCTGGCTCTCGAAGCTGCGGGCGCTAAGCTGATCGAAGTAAATGAGGAGGGATAAAATTTTAAAGCTTAGATAAAATTTGAGTGCAGATAGATTAAAGATAGCTTAAATTAAGCTATACGTAAGGATATTTCTATATAATCACAGCTCAAATTTTAATAAGGCGGAAACCATGACAGAAATTACAAAGCCTAGCGAAGTTAAGCGCGACTGGGTCGTTATCGACGCGACCGACAAAAGATTCGGTAGGATGCTTACCGAAGTTGCGGTATTGCTACGCGGCAAACACAAACCAAGCTACACTCCAAACGTGGATTGCGGAGATTACGTCGTTATCATCAACGCTTCAAAAGCCGTATTTACCGGCAATAACAAAGGCGACGATAAACTTTATCACAGCTACTCGGGCTATTTCGGAAGCGTAAAGAGTGTGAAATTCCAAGACCTGCTTAAAAACAATCCCGCAAAGCTCTACAGACTTGCGGTTCGCGGCATGCTTCCTAAGACGAAGCTCGGCAAGGCGATGATCAAAAAGCTATTCGTATATGAAGGTGGCGAGCACCCTCATACTGCGCAAACAACTAAAAAAGGAAAATAATCATGGCGACAATTTATGCAACCGGAAAGAGAAAAACTGCCGTAGCTAAGGTTTGGGTAAAACCCGGAAGCGGCAAGATCGTAGTAAACGGTATGGATCTAAACACCTGGCTAGGCGGTCACGAAGCGATCAAACTAAGGGTCATTCAGCCCCTTTTGGCGACTAAACAAGAGACCTCAATGGATATCACTGCGCAGACTTTAGGCGGCGGATATTCGGCTCAAGCGGATGCGCTAAAGCACGGAATTTCAAAAGCGCTTGCCGCGATGGATAAGGATTTTAGAGCGGCTCTTAAGCCAAAAGGTCTGCTAACTCGCGATAGCCGCGTGGTAGAGCGAAAGAAATTCGGTCGCCGCAAAGCGCGCAGAAGCCCGCAGTTCTCTAAGAGATAATGTTTTTTACAAATTTGTGGCGAAATTGTCGCGAATTTGTAAATTCTTTAAAAATTTTATGGTAATATCGAATTATAACTTTATTTGAAAGGATGTTTAATGAAGAAAGTTCTACTTGCATTAAGCTTGTGTGCATCCAGCGCATTGTTCGCTAGCGATGCTGATTATCACTGGGAGATTACCCCTACTGTTGGCGGAATGACTCATGAGGGAAATATGGATTTGGATTCGAATTTTATGTTCGGTCTACGTCTTGCCAAAAATCTACAAGATTCGTTTATCGATCAAGTAGAGGTTGGTTTTGATTACTCTCGCAATATTGGCGTAGAGGATTTAGCTCACAGAGTAGGCAACGATAAGCCTGACGCTAAATATTATCACATCAATGCTGTAAAAGACTTAGTAAATTTTACCGATAATTTCAAATTATACGGCTTACTAGGTCTTGGATATATGGATTACACTAAAGACGTTTACAACGATGGCGATCAAGATAGCGGCTTCGGTCAATACGGCTTGGGTCTAAAATACTATATTACCGACAATTTTGCTACAAAACTTGAAGCACGCGATGCTATCAGATTTGACGACGGCAACCACGTATTGTTCTATACTCTAGGCTTTGCAGTTGATTTTGGCAAGAGATATGCTGATGCAGCTCCAGTTGCTCCGGCTCCTGCAGGCTGCAAAGATGCAGATAACGACGGCGTATGCGATAATGTCGATAGATGCCCAGGCACACCTGCTGGTGTAGTTGTTGATGAATACGGCTGCGAGAAGGTTATTAGATTAAATTTGGGCGTAAATTTCGCTACAGATAGCTCAAAAATTTCTCCTGAGTTTATGAACCAGATCAAAAACGTAAGCGACGTGCTAGTAGCTCACCCTGATTACAAAGTAATCCTAGAGGGTCACACCGATAGCACCGGCTCGAATGCATATAATCAAAAGCTTTCCGAGCGCAGAGCTGCTGCAGTTGGAGGTGCGCTTAAGAGCTTCGGCGTAGATGCTAGCAGAATCACCACTGTAGGATACGGCGAGACTAAGCCTATCGCTACAAACGCTACTAAAGCAGGTCGTGCTCAAAATAGACGCGTAGATGCTAAATTTAGAAAATAATCTTTTCTAGATCCACATAAGCGGAGCTTCGGCTCCGCTTTTTTTATATCCAAATTAAATTTTAAAATGCCAAAATTCCAAATTACACTGCTTTTCGATCTGGACGGCACGCTCATAGACTCCACGCCCGCGATACTGGACGGCTTTCACTACGCGTTTGCGCATTTGGGCGCTGCAGAGCCTAGCGACGAAGCGATTAAAAGGCTTATCGGGCATCCGTTAGAAGTGATGTTTGAGCGTCTAGGTGTGACGCGCGATGTGCAGAATTTCGTGCTCGCCTACAAACAGCGATACGCGCAGACTTTTTTGGATCAGACCGTTCTGCTAAGCGGTGCGTTCGAGGCGGTTCGTGCGGCGAGCGAGTTTGCAAATTTAGGCGTCGTGACGACCAAGACGTCGAAATTTTCTAAAATTTTATTGCAGCATCTGGGTATTGCGAAATTTTTTGGTACCATCGTTGGACGAGAGGATGTAAAAAATCCCAAACCAAGCGCCGAACCGATCTTAAAGGCGCTCGAAAATTTAGGAATTTGCGGCGCGACTGCTAGCAAAAGCCCGCATGCTGCTTGCGGTAAAACTCACGACGCGACTGCCGATGAAAATACAAGCGCTGCTAGCAGGAGCGCGATTTTGAGTGAAATTTCAGCGCCTGATTTAAAGAGCCTTCCTGCGCTTGATCCTGATCCTAGCAAAGTTTACGAGCAAAATTTAAGCAGCATCGCGAGTCAAAATTCTGATACAATTTTGTTTAAAAATTTAAGCGAAGCAAAGAGCGATAGACATGGGGTTGGCGACAAGAGCCAGAAGAGCGGTGTGGGCATAGATGGCGAGAGCGATAAAGGCGGAGTGCGCGGCAGTAAAATTTATGATGCACATGAGCTAAATTCCACTACTTGTTATGACAAAATTTGCAGTGACGAAATTCTGCCTTCTGTAAGCCAAAATATCTTTATGATCGGTGATACGTCGCTTGACGCCATCTCGGCAAAGTCGGCAGCGGTGCGAAGCGTGGGCGTAAGCTGCGGCTACGGCAGTACCTCGGAGCTACGGGCGCATTTCGAGTTCGTATGCGCGGACGCAAAAGAGGCGGTTGAGCTGATACGCGAAATTTCATCGAAATTTTAGGCGCGACGGAGCGAAATTTTTCTAGCTTTGATACGTTATTTTTGCAAATACTTATAAGCGAACCCGTGCCCGAAATTTAAAATTTGAAATTCCAATGAATTTTGCGTTTTAAACAGCGCGTGATATGAATTTGCTCGTGCTATTTAGCTGGAAAGCAAGGCGCTTTCTAAGTGTTCAAACGATGCGCGGAGTTAAATTTTGCATATTTCTGCTCTGGTCTAGCAAATAGCCTGTGCCATATTAACGATATATGAGAGATTTCACTTTGTTCGTCGTGCTTGATTTGATTCGTCAATATTCGGTATTAACGACGTATAGGAAAATTTTGCTACCTTGAGTAATTGTGTTCTATTCACTTTAGGTTTATATTAACACAATGTACTGGAAAATCTTGCCGTAGCCAAATTTTACGCAATTTTGCAATGTCTTTTGAGCTTGTGAACGGCTTTTGCAAGAAATTTAATGCAAGCGTCTCGCACCTAAATTTTAATTCTGATTTTAGTTTAGACCCCATTTAGTAGCGATAAATTCTACGCTCCGCTTGAGGCAAGTATTTGACAGGCTTTTTGTGCGATCTTGCCGCAAGTCTATTTGACACTTATTTTAAAGCTTCGTTCACTTGGCAAGTATTAAATAGTATATGTTTTGTGGTAGGCTTATTTGTCAAAATTTCATCCCGGAATAAATAAGCTCGCAAAGGCGTAAATATAGGATAAACTAGCCAAATTTTAAAATTTAGCTCCGCGGCGAGTAGCCATATTCTTTTATCGGAGCCGATGAAAGCAGCGTTAGCTTTTGCGTTTTAATTTATCGTTTCGGCGCAGCAGGGCTTTAAATTTAATCTAAAATTTTACGAAATTTTAAAATTCCGCCCGCTCTTATGCTTTTTTAAAGCAAAATTCTATAAAATACCGCTTTCGCAATGGGCTATCGTCTAATGGCAGGACAACAAACTCTGGATTTGTGAATATAGGTTCGACCCCTATTAGCCCATCCACTTAAATTTTTAATCCCCTTTATCATAGCTAGCGTTTGAAATTAATTTGCGCGTCATTTTTGCAGATCGTGGCAGCATTCGCCAGCTAAAGTAAATTGCGTCGAGCCATAAAATAGGCAAAATTTTAGCGAGCTAATAAATAAGTTGCCGCTTTAAAGCGGCGGATTATTTGATTTTTTCTTTGCCTTTGTAAGTGGCGATGCTTTGATACGAGCCATCCTTTTTAAACGCTACCACGTCATAGACCTCGGGCTGTGAGCCTTGCTCCATACCTGGCGCTTCTAGCGGCATGCCAGGCACTGCTATGCCGATAACGTCTTTAGGCTTATTTTTTAGTAGCGTGCGAATTTCGCCTACTGGCATATGCCCTTCGACTACATATCCGTCTATGATCGCGGTGTGGCAGCTAGCGAGCTCGAGCGGAAGCCCAAGCTCATTCTTCTTCTGGATAAGCGGCTCGTCAGCCAGCGAAATCATCTCGACTTCAAAGCCATTTTGCTCCATATATTTTGCCCAGTTGTGGCAACAGCCGCAGCTCTCGCCGTGATAGACCTTGATGTGTTCACCCGCCGCCGCATAGCTACCTAATGCCGCTAAAAGCGCACCTGCAAATAAAATTTTCTTCATATTTTGCTCCAGTGATTAAAAGTCCTCGATTATACAATACGAATAGTAAATTTTTAAGAGTGAACCGTAGGATTTTAAGATTAGATTTGGTGAAGCATTACCCGCTCGTAAGCCGAAATTTTACGAAATTTTAAAATTTCGGCGTCGCGGATAAGTTGGTTATAGGCACTGAGACAGTGCTGATTTGATAGCGGATTTTGATACGTAGCCTTCCGAGTCGCTGGTAAGTGATACGTCGCAGCCTGGCTTATAGTTTTTCCAGGTGTAGATATTGCCATTGTCTTCGGTTGTTTTGATGGAGTCTGGCTGTTTATTCCATGCAGAAATTACTTGATTGATATGAAATGCATCGCTGCGATCTTTCGGCGCATTAGTCATACCTGTGCTATCGGGCAAGGTCGTTTCGACCATATCAGTGGTGCCTGCGGTGGAGACCTCTTGGACTTTATCATTTACGCCGCCGATATTTGTTTTGCTGCTTTGGGATTTTGTTTGATTGCGTACTCCGCTTGGTTCGTTGGATATATTCCAGTTGGAACAACCGATAAAAAATACCGCTGCTACGAGCGCAGCTATTAAATTTCTCATAAAATTCTCCTTCAAAAATTTCGTTGCGATAGTAGCACATTTATCTTTAGTTTAAAATAAATCCGAGCCCTTGAAATTTGAAATTTCGTAGGAATTTTGCGAGGCGTTTCAGTAGGAATTTATAAAATTTGAGATAATATTGCAACCTTTCATACCAAACGGGCTTTTAAATTTTGCATGGCAAATGCCTTTTTGGCTACCAAATTTTAAAGGATTTTTGATGTATGCTATCATCAAACACGGCGGCAAGCAGTATAAGGTCGAAGAGGGCAACTACCTAAATTTAGACCATTTTAATGCTGAGCCGAAAGCAAAGCTCGAGCTTAGCGAAGTTTTAGCGCTAAACGACGGCGAGTTAAAGGTAGGAGCACCGTTTGTAAAGGGTGCCAAGGTGGTTTTGGAGGTCGTTTGCGAGGGCAAGGATAAAAAAGTCGTTATCTTCAAAAAACGCAGACGCAAAGATTCAAAAGTAAAACGCGGCTTCAGACGCCAATACACCCGCGTCAAAGTCGTTTCGATTAACGCATAAAGGATAGGAAATGGCACACAAAAAAGGTCAGGGCTCAACCCAAAATAATAGAGATAGTATCGGACGCCGCTTGGGGGTCAAAAAATTCGGCGGCGAGTTCGTTCGCGCGGGCAACATCATCATCCGCCAGCGCGGCACTGCGACGCATCCGGGCAGCAACGTAGGCATGGGCAGCGATCACACGATTTTCGCGCTGATCGACGGCGTCGTAAAATTTGAGCGAAAAGATAAAAACCGCAAAAAAGTATCGGTTTATCCAGCTGCGTAAATATCGCTAAATCTTCGGGGGCGCAAGCCCCTCTTTTAAAATTTCATCCGTTTAAAAATTATCTTCAACTCATTTGGCTATAATTGCCGTTTTAAATTTAAGGATAGCTATGTTCATAGACAGCGTAAAGCTTAGCGTCAAATCGGGTGACGGCGGCGCAGGTT
>NZ_CALIJF010000398.1 GCF_938018035.1 uncultured Campylobacter sp.
GCGGTATCTTTATTGCTATCAGTTAAAATTTTAATATTCTTGCCGCTAAGATTAGAAGCTACGGAGCTGCTTGATTTAGAGCTATCTTTGGAAGTGGTTCCGCTAAGCTCTGCAGAGGCGCCTACGCTAAAGCCCCAAGTAACCCAGCTAGAGGATGCGGCAGATCCTTGAGAGATGAGGGCGGCGGTTAAGAGAGTAAAGGCAAAGCAAGAAAGCTTTTTTATAAATTTATTCATTTTTATCTTTTTAATGGCCTATTAGAAATTTATTTTCTACGCCGTCTCTCTCCCCACACAAATTAATAATATATCCCGTCTACGCAGACATCGGCATTTAGTTCGGCACACATTTTTATCATTTCTTTGCTAAAATCTATAGCATAAACATCGTCCTTTTCCGTCGTATCTACCGCTACATAAATATTAACGGTTAAATTTAATTCCGATATCCTCTTTTTGATATCGCCAAAGTTCGTTTTTAAAATTTCATACAAATCTTTTAACGCATCGTCCGTGTATACACACTCTTTCTTGGCAGTACAACACGACCAGTTACATCTATTTATGACTTCGCCACGTCTTTTATTTATGTCACCAATTTTATTTTTCTCAATCTCCCCGCATAGGATCAAGTCCGAAAAATCAAAGTTATATTTATCCGACGATAAATAAAAAGCAACATACATAGTAGTCATTTATGCTCCTCATAAATTTACAAACCCACCGAACCTCTATAATTACCCATTAACGGCTAAATTTTAAATTATGAGATTATACTATCTCTACCGATATTTGAGCGTCGATTTTGCCGCCATTTTCTTTTAAAATTTCAGGAAATCCCAATTTTATAATCTGCTCTTCGGAGAGGCTATAAGAATAGTGGATATTTGCCTCTATGCTTAGTGGGGCGACTATTTTCGCAACTTCGCTAAAAGGCAGCTTAACGTCCAATAGTGCCAAGTAAAAGGCGTCCTTATCGCTATCAAAGACATTTATATAGCAGCCTTTTATATTTTTATCACCGCCATTTGGAGCTTTGATTATTCTTTCATGGCTAGCATAGGATTCGAAGAAGTATGAAAAACCGGGCTTAACCATATCAATGCATCCAAAAGATCTCATCTGCTCTATGTTTAAGCTATAGCAATATACATAGTAGGGATCGTCTGCATCCGATTTTACGATCGGTTTTATATCTTCTAAATCAAGATCTATTTGCCGCGAATCGGCATAGCTCTCATCGATACCGAAAGATGTTATCTCATAATATGTCTTATAATACATATCGCGTATATGAAATTTAATCCGCTTATCTCTTAAAAGCTTTGGATCTATTTTTATACCGAGTTTTTCTGCGTCCGATTTCGCAATCAATTCAGGCTTGAATATAAATTCTTTTCCAAAACGACCGCTTTGCTCTTTTGGAATTTTAAGTCCATAGAGTTCCCGTCCATCTCTTACCGGAAAAAGATAACGGAAAATACCTTTTATGCTTTTCATTTTTGAATCCTTCTTGTTTTATCCGCGGGTTTAGTTTGTTTGCCAGTTATATAGTCAAATTGACCCAAATGCCACCCTTGCTTATCATATTTTTCTAGCGCCCCATGCCGAGAATCCCACTCATAAATATTACCCTTTTCGTCTTTCCATCGCTTCCTTAATCCGCCGCCGCCCTGATTTGGAGTTTTTCGCCTGTCCTTAGTCAATCCAGGAAAGCCTTTCAAGTCTTTAGTTTTTGGCGCTGGTATATACCCAATAATATTTTCCCCAAATCCCGTTTCTCTACCCTGAACTCCGCCGCCGATCGTTAATTCAGGTTTTATAGGCGATTGAGGAATTTGAGTGTATGGTAGTTTTTCTTCTCTATTCTTAGGAAATATTTTTATATGATCATTTTTGTCCCAGCTTCTTGCCTGTATATTTTTATTTTCTAAATCGTTTAGAATTCTATCATAATTTATGTTTGATCGTTCCTTTGTAGTGCCGCCATTATCAGGATATTTTCCAGGATAATTCCAGTAGACATTGTATTGATCACCTTCATACCAGTTTATTAACCAATTTCCAAAATCTTTTGATAACTGTCTAGTTTTAATAAAAAAGATAGAAGCGGAGGCTGCCTCTATAATAGGCAGAATAGCTGCCACAGCAGCATCATCACTCTTCCTCTGATCCAGCGAGTAAAAGTATTTGGTATCGGCTATGACGGTTTTGTCGTTAGGATTTACTTTGAGCGAATAGTCGTTAAGGCTTCTACCGTTTAATCTTAAAGCCTTTTCCGACATACTTAGCATGCCTAGGGCATAATTGGTAGCGAATTGATTTTGCGCGGGATCTTTAGGTATGAAAGTACCTCGTTTATTATCGCTGCGATGAACGAGCTCGTGTCGTAAGAATGTCATAAATTCTTTCGCACTGCTAATGTGCTTCGTATTGATATATACAGAATTCGGATCGTCTGAGTTAAATTTTCCTCCGCTTCCTCTATTTAGATTGGCAAATTTAACTTTTACCCCCATTTGATTTGCTATATCCTGTGCGGCTCGCTGCTTTTTAAATATATCGGCACTAGGATCGTTTAGCACGTCAAGATTTGCCGCAAGCGACATACTGTCTTTATCGTATCCGCTAGCAAAGCCTCCTATATAGTCAAATATTTTATAGGCTTTCGCATTCTTGGTAGTTGCTATTAAATTTATAGCTTCGTATATCGCGCTACCCCTATTAAGCTCATCCTTTATCTCATTCCTTCCCCCTTCGCTAAACAACCTCA
>NZ_CALIJF010000399.1 GCF_938018035.1 uncultured Campylobacter sp.
ATAAGATCCGCAGAAAATAGCGGGTGAAATTTTAAACTCGCCAAATTTCGCGCGCCACGGAGAAATTTAATCCAAGCGTGCCAAGGTTTAGCCGAACTAGTAGAGTCTAAGGCTTAAATTTAAGTGTAAGTTAATACCAAGCATTTGGTTATTTGCGGCATCTGCTGCCGATGAAATTTAATCAAAGGAGCAAAAATTGAGGTCATAAAAGTCGATCTACGAAAATCATATCCCAAATCCGGGCGCGACCACGCTCGTATCGGCCAAATACGATGGCGACGTCAATGCGATGGCGATAACGTGGGCGCAGGCGCTTGATTATGACAAGGTTACCATCGTGCCACACAACGGCTCGTACACGAGGACGCTAATCGAAAAGAGCGGGTATTTCGCCGTGCAGATCCCCACGGCAGCGCAGGCGGAGCTGGTTAGCGAGCTGGGCGCCGAAAATAACTCGCGCTTTGATAACGCCGACAAGATGAAAAACGTGGAAATTTTCTATCAAGATGACTCCCGCGTACCTCTGATCGCGGGCTGCGCCGCATGGCTCGTTTGTAGGCGTATCCCCGAGCCTCACAACGAGCAGAGTTATGATCTTTTCATCGGCGAGGTTGTCGCGGCGTATGCGGACGAGCGGATCTTTGACGGCGGGCACTGGTTGTTTGAAAAGATCCCTGACGAGCTAAAAACACTTCACTACGTCGCCGGCGGTCGGTATTATCTGGATGGCAAAGCGGTAGATACCAAGCGCACGCCGATAAGCGACGAATAAACCGCCCCGCAAAATGCTGGCAAATTTGTAAATTTAAGATGAAAGCGCACGTGAATACGTGGCTGGTTTTAGTAAAATTTCAAACTGAAAAATCCAAAAAAGGATAGAAAATGAAAAAATATATCGTCATCACCGGCTCAAGTTCGGGTATCGGAGCAGCCGCGGCAAAGGCGTTTGCGAGGCGCGGAGAAAATTTGATCCTAATCGCGCGCAGAGCGGAGCTACTACAAAATTTAAAGGACGAGATCGCGCAGATCGCGCCCAAATCGGACGTCGTGATTAAAATTTGCGACCTTGCGCGCAGTGAAAACGTCCTGACGCTTTGGGACGAGCTAAAAAGCTATGAGCTAAAGGCGCTCATAAACAACGCGGGCTTTGGAGATTACGGTGCAGTCGGCGAGCGCGATCTATCCAAAGTCTCGCAGATGCTACGTCTCAACGTCATTTCGCTCACGCTGCTAAGCCACCTCTTCGTGCGCGATTACAAGTATAAGCCCTCTCAGCTCATCAATATCTCCTCCGCGGGCGGCTACAGCATGGTGCCAAACGCCGTCACCTACTGCGCGAGCAAGTTTTTCGTAAGCGCCTTTACCGAGGGCTTGCACCGCGAGCTAGCACAGGATAAAGACGCCAAAATGCAGGCCAAAGTTCTAGCGCCCGCCGCGACTAGGACGGAATTCGGTCCCGTGGCGACGGATGACGCGGGCTACGACTACGACGCGGCTTTTAAGCGCCATCATTCAAGCGAGGAGATGGCGGAATTTCTGCTCGCGCTTTATGATAGCGACGCGTGCGTGGGCGCGGTTGACCGAAACAACTTCGAGTTTAGCTTACAAGCTGCGCGATTTGACTATGCAGGCAAACGCTAATTTATGCATTTATGCGTCGCGCGACGAGCCGTGCCGCGCAGACGATACGCGGTATAAAATTTCGCGTATCGCAGCGCCTGAGCTAAATTTGACCTCAAAGCGCGGTAAAATTTAAAGAAATTCAAGGAGCGAAAATGGGAAAATCCGCCTTGGTGCTGGGCGCTACGGGCGTCGTGGGCAGGGAGCTGGTACGCGAGCTTTGCGTTTCGCTTTCTCGCGTTCACCTCGGCTTAGGAAGGTGGGGCGGCTTTAAATTTGGCCTTGACGAGTTCAAATTTAGCAGCGCTTCGCGGTCAAATTTAGCCTGCTCCTGCGACGGTACGGTTTCGCAAGGCGGCTCGCAAATTTTAAAACGCGGAAGGAAAATATGAAAACGATTAGGCTTCTTTATCCGGATTTTCTAAGCGGCGGGCTTGAGGAGTATTATTTCGGCGCGCAGCTACTCTCCCTCATCGTACCGCCGAACGACGATCAGCCTCTTATCAAGGTGCCGATTTCTGCTCCAAACGATGGGAAAAAAGCCGTAAAAGACGGCATCTACGCCAGAGATGGGGTCGAAGCGGGCGTGAAAAACGCGCTAAATTTGATAGAGTGCGAAAACCCCGACAAAATCATCACGATAGGCGGCAACTGCATCGTTTCGCTCGCGCCTTTTGATTATCTACACGGCAAATACGGCGATACTGGCATCATTTGGCTGGACGCGCACCCGGACGTCTCTACGCCGCAAGACGGCTACGCGTATGCCCACGCTATGGTGCTCGGCACGCTACTAGGGCAGGGCGACGCAGGACTAAGGGCGCTTATGAAAAATGGAGCGTTTGAGCCGCAAAATCTGCTCTACGTAGGCCTTCAAGGACTTCACGACTATCAAGAAAGATATCTAAACAAGCTCGGCGTTAAATTTAAAATCCAAGATAAAAATTTTATCCCGCACGCCGAGATAGCGGCTTTTTGCACTAAATTTAAACGCGTTTTAATCCATCTTGATACCACCGTTTTGGACGCTGCGTTTTTTCACTCGACATACTTCGCAAACCCCGAACTCGCAGGCGACGGAGGCGGCAGGATGAAAATGAGCGAGCTAAAAGAAATCCTGCGCCTCATCAATCAAAGCTGCGACGTGAGCGGGCTTAGCATCGCGGAGTATCTGCCCTTTGATGAGTTTAAGCTGCGAGGGGCGCTTGAGGTTATGGATATATTTAAGTAACGCAGAGCTCGATTTGAACGGCTTTTGCGTAGATTTGTCGTCAAATTTAAACCCAAATTTGGCCGAGGCAGGCCCTAGCGGCCGTATTAGGCGGGCTAAAACAGCTCGCGCTTTAGCCTAAAGATGCGCCTATAAATCGCGTTGTCTAGCTCGCCGCCGCTAAGAAAATCCAAATGATCCTGCCGCATCGCCTCATCCATAGCGTAAAATGGCGAGACGCTTAGCAGGCTCTCAAATAAGGACGCACCGCCGCAAAACGCGCACCCGCCGTCTCCTCCTTTAAAATATGCCGGCGCGCTAACGATCTCCACGGCGTAGGGATCGTAAGCGATAAACAGCCCGAATAAATTTGGCTCAAATAGCGAAAATTTCGGGCTCTTGGGTTGCTGCGCGTGCGGCAGGGCGACTTCGCTTGGATCGGGTTCGTCGCCGAAACGCCAAAGCGTGCGCGCCCCGCATCCCGCCAGATACTCCCACTCATCCTCGCTAGGCAGGCTAAATCCGTCCTTTTGCAAGCTCGCCTCAAGCTCCTCGTGCGTCACGTCTCTAAACAAAAACGCTCGAATTTTGCCCTCTTCGCGGACCAGCTTTAGCGCGCCGCTAAGGATTAGCACCGAGGAGCTTTTGTATTCGCCGCGCAAAAACCGCTCTATATCGCGCTCGTAAGCCTTAAGCCTCTCATCGTCCGCGCCGGCCTCGAACCAGCTAAGCTCGCTCGCCCTGCGCTCGGCTAGCATCGCGGAAATTTTAGCGCGGTGAAGCGGCGAGGTCTGCTGCGCAACGTATTCGCGTAGGCTCTGCTCGCTACCGCAAAACTCGCACTGCTCTTTGATTTTTGCCGCCGAAATTTCATCCAAAGCGGCGAAATCATCCCATCCGAGCACGGGCTCACCGCTTGGAATAAAAACGAATTCGCTCCCCTTAAAATCAAAAATGCCCGTCTCGAAGCCCTCGCCGCCGCACCTAAACGTAGCCAAATTTAAAAATTTAAACTGCGGATGCGCGGCTGAAATTTTAAGCATCAAATTTTGCTTTTCGCTAGGATTTAGCGTTTCAAATTTCTCTTTGTTCATCTACCGCCCTTTGATTAAATTCGACGAATTTTAGCAGACGTGCGAGTAAAAACGGATTAAGCGGTGAAATTTGGAGCCGATCTTTGCACCTCGCCCGCGCCGTAGCGTGAAATTTTGCCGCAAGTCGCCGCGCAGCAGATTTTTTCGCTTGCACACGGGCTCGCGAAATTTCGTCCTGCCGCGAAATTGCGATATAATGGCTAAAAGAATTAAAGCGCCAGGGTTGGCCGTTTAAGCAAGTCTTTATGCGGGCGCGATTTTGAAGCGATTTTTGCGTAGTAAAATTCAATAAATTTACCCAAAAGGAGCGAATATGCGTAAGAATTTTTTCGGTTCTATCGTTTTGGCTACGGCCTTGGCAAGCGGCGCGTTTATAGCGGTGCCGCAGACGGCGAGTGCGGGCGTTTTGGCGCATCAGGTAAAAACCCAAGGCGAGCTTGGCTCGGTGTTTATCAACCCATACGACGTGGCGCCTCTAACGGCCGTCATCGATAGGGCGGGCAAGGATATCAAAGATATCCACGTGCGGGTGCTAGGAAAACCGAACGGCGGTATCGACATCGCCTATAACGTCTCCGAGCATGCGCTGCTGACGCACGACGGCGTGCCGATCTGGGGGCTATATCCGGACTATCTAAACGAGGTTGAGGTGAGTTACGTTTTTAACGGCGAAAAGAAGGTCGAAAAGTATAAAATTTATGCTCAGCCGATCGTAACGTATAGCCGCGATTATAGATTTAGCCATATGCAAAAGATGAAGGTTAAAAAGGTCGATCCTGCGTTTAAAAACAGGCTCTATCTCATCAACAACACCATCACGAGCGTTTATAAGCCGCTTGATTGGAAAAACGGCGGTGCGGCTAGCTGGAACGACTTTACAGAAAATTTCGTCGTCGATACGCAGGGCGAGGTCAGATGGTATCTGGACTATCAGAAATTTTACGACCGCAGCGAGCGCAGAGTGATGGACGGCGGCATGATGATGGGCTTTCACCAGCTGCCAAACGGCGATCTGAGCTGGGGCATGGCGCAGCGATATATGCGCTACGATATGATGGGCAAGGAGGTGTATAATCGCGAGCTGCCGCGCGGCTACATCGACCTTAGCCACGAGGTGATGCCGCTAAAAGGCGATCATCTGCTGCTTCGCGTCGGTAAGTACAACTACCATCATCCTGACGGCAGAATTTCGCACACGATCAGAGATCACATCATCGAAGTGGATGGCAGCGGCAAGGTCGTGGACGAGTGGGATCTGAATGAAATTTTCGGCAAAAACGTCTACCGCAGCAACCTCATCAAGGCTCTTGACGCTCGCGCCGTGTGCCTAAATATCGACATGGACGCCAAAGAGATCAAAATCAGCGACGATCTGCCATTCGGCGACGTGACCTCGACCGGCACGGGACGCAACTGGGCGCACGTAAATTCCATCTCATATGACCCTAGCGACGATGGCATCATCCTTTCGCTTCGCCACCAAGGCATAGTTAAGATCGGTCGCGACAAAAAGGTAAAATGGATCCTCGCATCGCCTGAGGGCTGGAGCGCGGACTTTAAAGAAAAAGTGCTAGTGCCTGTGGATAAAAACGGTAACAAAATCAAGTGCGAAAACTCAAAATGCGAGGGCGATTTCGACTGGTCGTGGACGCAGCACACCGCGTGGCTAACTCCGCGCTACGACAACAAGGGCAGTATAAAGCACATCAGCGTATTTGACAACGGCGACGGTCGCGGCATGGAGCAGCCTGCGCTAAAAGAGCAAAAATACTCTCGCGCGGTCGAGTACAAGATCGACGAGAAAAAGGGCACGGTAGAACAGACGTGGGAGTTTGGCAAGGAGCGCGGATTTGACTTCTATAGCGCGGTTACGAGCAACGTGGAGTGGCAAAAGGATAAAAGCACCTACTTCATCTCAAGTTCGAACGTCTATCTGCTAAAGCCCGATAAGACGATCAAAATGGTGCTCGTGGAGATCGATCCGAAAACAAACGACGTTAAATTTGAGATGGACGTAGAGTCTGCGTCTAGAGACGACGTAGCTTACCGCGCGATGGTGATCGATCCGAATATCTTTGATTATTAAAATTTCGCGATAGGTTGGAATTTGGCTTTTAAATTCCACCTGTCGCTTTGGTGCGGATAGAATTTTACGACTTAAGCGCGAAATTTTAAATTTTTATATAAGATGAATTTTTTAGCAAAGGAGCAAAAATGCAGTATTTAACCTTAAACGACGGCAATAAGATGCCGATTTTAGGATTTGGCGTATTTCAGGTAGATCCGAAAGAGGCTCAAAGATGCGTCGAGGATGCGATCTCGGTCGGCTACCGCAGCATTGATACCGCGCAGGCTTATCAAAACGAAGAGGGCGTTGGTGCAGCAATTAAGACGACTCTTGCAGGCGGGTTAAAGCGCGAGGAGCTGTTTATCACTACTAAGCTTTGGATCAGCGACGCAGGTGAGGAGCGCGCGCTAAAGGCATTCGATGCGTCGATGAAAAAGCTAGGGCTTGACTACCTCGACCTTTATCTCATTCATCAGCCATATGGCGATATTTACGGCTCGTGGCGAGCGATGAAACGTTTGCGCGATGAGGGCCTTGTTCGCTCTATCGGCGTTAGCAACTTCTACGCTGATCGGATCGTCGATCTGTGCGAAAACAGCGGCGTCATCCCTGCGGTAAATCAGCTTGAGTGTCATCCGTTTTATCAGCGTGAAGCGTTAAAGCGTACGCTTGAGGATTACGGCATAGCATTTGAATCGTGGGCTAGCTTTGCCGAGGGTAAAAACGATATATTTAAAAACGCCGTGCTAAGCAGTATCGGTGAAAAATACGGCAAAAGCTCAGCTCAGGTTATTTTGCGCTGGTTAATTCAGCGCGGCATCGTCGTCATTCCAAAGAGTGTAAAAATAGAGCGAATGAAGCAAAATTTCGATATTTTTGATTTTGCGCTTGCGCCTGATGATATGGCTGCGATCGCTGCGCTGGATACAGGCAAGACGCTATTTTTTGATCATAGAGACGCCGAGCGCGTAAAATGGATAATACATGCTTTTGATAAGTAAAATTTATTGAATTAAAGCGGATTGCATGCTTTAAAATTAAGCCGCGAGCGTGCAATCCTTGCTATTAAATTTGAGCTTGAGCGAGATCAGAGATAGAGCTTGTGGCGATAAATTAGCCTGCTCGCTCAAGCGGCGTGATGGCGTAGCCTGCTTTTTTATATATTTTTCTGTGGGAAGCCGCCTTGCCTTTGTCCGCTTTAATCTCAAATTTACCCTTTCTTTTATACAATCTTTGAAATTTACCGCAAAGGAATTTTATGAAAATCGCTAAATTTTTAAGAATTTTAGCCGCCGTTTGCTTGCTCGGCACCGGCGCAAACGCGCTAGAGGAGGGCGTTAATTATCAAGTGTTGCAAAAGCCGCTAAACGTGCCGAAAAACAGCGTCGTCAAAATTTTTAACTACGAGTGCCCGCACTGCTATGCGTTTGATAGGACGGTCACGCCGCAGCTGATGAAGAAGCTTGAGGGGACGGAGTTTTTGCCGTGGCATCTAAAGACCAAGGGTGTGTTCGGACAGACGGCGAGCGGTATATTCGCAGCCCTCATCGTGCTTGATGAAAAGGACGATGTGAGCCTACTAAGCGACGAGTCGAAATTTAGAAAGGCGAAATTCGCGATTTACAAAGCGATCCACGACAAAAAGGACGATTTTGGCGGCGGCAGTGATAAACAAAGGTTCATCAAAACCGCGCTAGATACCGCCGGCGTGAGCATGAGCGAATACGAAGCGGCGCTTGCCAGCAAAAAGGCGCAGGCTCTGCTCGCGCAGTGGGACGCGGGCTACGAGGTCGCGGTGATTTCAGGCGTGCCAGCGTTCGTCGTGAGTGGCAAGTATCTCTTAAACACGGCTTCGTTCGGCTCCGTCGATGAAATGGCTGCCGCGGTAAAAGAGCTGCTGGCGAAATAGGTCTTGTCGCGTTAAATTTAGTCGCGCCAAAGCAAACTTTGTTTTATGCGCAGCGTTAAATTTAGCCGCAGCGGTAGGCTTCTAGTAAATTTTATCGCTAAGCCCTGCGGCATGATAGCGACTAAATTTTATGTTTTCAAAGCGCGGGTCTCGGCGGGTAAGGTTTGAGCCAAAATTTAAAAATTTGACTTTAAATTTAAATGTAAAATTTCAAGGCGAAGTATTTTTGCGTCAGACGAGGCAGCGGGACTTGGTCGTCCGTAACAGATTTGACATTTTCAAGATACATATTTCGGCGATTCAAATTTGAGTATAAAAAATGAAGGCGAAGTATTTTGAGATGGATTTGAATGTTGTGCAGAAATTTTAAGTCAAGGCTAGACAAGTAGTCTGCCGCAGACTTAAAA
>NZ_CALIJF010000400.1 GCF_938018035.1 uncultured Campylobacter sp.
GTTAAAATTTTAAAAAACACGTTCGCTAAAAGGCTAAAACTACTAGGACTTAAGACTTAAGGAAGCAGGTTCGGCTCGGTGCGAAACAGAATTGTGATTATACAAAAGTGATGCTTAAAGGGGGCTGAATAAGCAAGAGAAATTTTGGAAAAACGATTTGGAAAATTTTAAATTTCATATAATGAAATTTTATGCTTAGCATGCCTGGTATAAATTCATCTCCGCCCTCCGTAAAAATTTTATAAATTTCACAGGCGACCGCATCCAGAGATTCAAAATTTCATCATATTTACGACCGATGACCGCCGCCCCATTCGCCCATAAAACCCGTTTGCAAAACACTTAAGCGCACGATTATAAGATTTCGCTATAATCACGTCCGATTTAAAATTTAAAAGGACTTTTATGCGCGCAATTTTTTCTATCTATATCTTCATCATCGCGGCCCTTATCGGCATCGAGCTCTCGCTCGGCGCACTCGTCGCGCCCGTGGTATTTTTCCCGCAGCAGATTATCGGAGAGGGCGTGCTATCACACTTTCAAAGCGGCAAGCTAATGAGCGAGATCTTCGTAAAATACGGCGGCATCCTCATCGCAGTCTCGATCATCTGCCTCGTTTTTGAGATGATAAATTTCAACAACAACAAATCGCAATCCTTTCGCTTGCGCCTTTCGACCCTGATGCTGACGCTCATAAATATTATACTTGCCCTACTTTTCGTGCTTTACTTTACCGACTACGTCATAAATGCCCAAAAGATCGGTGCAGAAGCGACGATGACGCCGGAATTTGCCCAAATCCACGCGGCTAGTGAGTGGTGCATGAAACTCATCATCGTGTTTCAAACGGTGCTGTTTTTCGCAAAAATCCTCCCCGCCCTCGCCACAAAAAAGGCAGCACCGGAGCAAAGCACAGCCGATGCAGATTAAAATTTACTACGAAGATACCGACGCGCAGGGCATCGTGTATCACGCCAACTATATAAAATTTTGCGAGCGGGCGCGCAGCGAGGCGCTTATGCAGACTGGGGTAGACTTCGCGCGCGCGGACACATACTTCGTAGTTAGCGAGCTTTTCGCTAAATTTCTCCGCCCCGCGCGCCTCGGCGATACGCTTGAAATTCGCACGAGCCTAGCCGCGCTCAAAAACGCCAGCGCCCTTTTGCGGCAAGAAATTTACAAGATCAAAGATATTAAAAACACGAATTTTAGCGAGCTTTTATACGCACAGGACGTAAAAATCGCCTTCGTAAAAGAAGGCAGGCCGATCAAATTTAACGCCGAAATTTTAGAATTTTTCAAATCTTTGAAATAAATTTATTTCGCGGGTTCAAATTTCCTAGTCGCGTGCGGCACAAACATAGCGCAGACCGACCTTCGGCGTAAAATCTAAAAATGCGCAGAGCTCTTGGACAGTAATAAAATTTGCAGGCTAGATAAAATTTTACGACATAGAATTTCGCTCGGCGTTAAGGTTTAAATTTTGATGCTACATCGCGACATAAATCGCCTACGCACCTAGAGATAGCCAGATAGAAAACAAAATTTAAAATATCAGAATTTTGCAATGGCGTTAAATTTTGCCTTGCCCCGCCGCTTTATGAAATTTCTCGCCCTTAAATTTAAGCCCGCGCAGATCGAGTCTGTGTTTTGCCTCGCTAATCCCGCTAGTCCGTGAAATTTAAGCAGGTTAAATTCGCCCCGTCCGCTCGCTCGCCGCAATGAAAATCGCGGCGCCCGCGCAAAAAGCTGCGCGCAAAATCAAAATAGCGCGCAAAACGAGCGCTAAAATGCGCCTCACAGCAGCTCTTTTATCTTTTGCAAATCCTCTTTGAAAAGCTCCGCCTTACTCGGATTTTGCGCGATGAATGCGGGATCGAAGCTCGGCACGAAGCTGATGCCGCCCTCGTTAAAGACCGAGCCGTGTAGCGCGTCCATGCCCGCTAGATCGCCGTTTCGCAGCACGATTTTACAGCAGAGCTCGCCCAGGCAGAGCACGACTTTGGGTTTTAAAATTTTGATCTCATCAGTCAGATACGGCGCGCATTTTAAGATCATTTCCGAGCTTACGCGCCTATTTTGCGGCACCGCGCACCTTATCAGAAAGCTAAAATAAATTTCTTCCGGCGCGCAAATTTGATCTAGCGCCGCTTCAATCTCGGCCTCCAAGCTGCCGCCAAAACCCTCGCTAACGCCCGGCGCGAGAGCTACGATCATAAGTTTTACGCTCGCGGGAGTTTTAAAATTTTTGATAGTTTTGAAATTTTTAAAATTTTGCTCGGCGCTTCCCGTGCGCGTTTTAGCAAGCTCGCAGAGATTGCACTCGGCGGTAGCGGATTTTAGCGCATCCAGCGCCTTGAAAAATCGCGCGCCGCCGCTTAAAATTTCGGCGCTTACGTATCGGTAGCCGAACGCTTTGTAATAAAGCAACCTGCGTAGTTGCGAGCTTTGCATGGCGCGCCTACGATCTGTTTAAATTTCGCGCAACGAATCCGCGATCAAACTGCGCCAAATCTTTGTAAAATTCCGCTCTAAAACCCTGCTCGCGCAAAAACGCCGACAAGCTCTGCTTTTGATCGTAGCCCATCTCGCAGGCCAGAAATTTTGCGCGCCGTGCGGCGATCAGCACGATGCGTTTTAAAATTTCATCCCCCCTCTCGCCGCCAAACAGCGCCTGTTTCGGCTCCTGCAGCACGCGCGCGTCCAATGCATAGGAGTTTGCGATGTATGGAGGATTTGAGACGATGAGATCAAACTCGCCCGCGATCTCATCCGCGTAGGCGCAGTGCGCAAACTCGACGTCCGCGCCTAAGCTTGCGGCGTTTGCGCGCGCCACTTCAAGCGCATCCGCGCTGATGTCGCTGGCCGTGATGCGGCAAGAAGGAAGGAGTTTTTTTAAGCAAATAGCGATTATACCGCTGCCCGTGCCGATCTCGCAAATGCGCGGCTCGCCCAAGCTCTGCGCCAAAGTAAGCGTCTTTTTTACTAAAATTTCGGTCTCGCAGCGCGGTATCAGCACTCGCTCGTCGACGTAAAATTTAAAGCCCATAAACTCGCAGCTTTGCGTGATGTATTCAAGCGGGCGGCCGTCTTTAAATTCAACGATCTTGGCGCGAAATTCTGCTTCATGCGCGAGCTCTTCCGAGCATCTTAGCACGAGCTGTTCGTCACTAAGGCGCTCGCAAAGCTTTAAAATTTCGCGCGCGACGTATTTTGAGCCGCACTGCTGCAGGCCCCATCTTAGCGCCTCAGCGATCCTCATCAAGCTCTCTTATGCGCTCATACAGGCTCGGGTGTGAATGATACACCGCAGCGTAAATTTTATGAGCGAGCGGAAACGCCTTGTTTTCGCTGCCTAGCTTCTTTAGCGCACCGATCATACTCTTTTTATCCTGCATGCTGGCACCATGCCGGTCCGCGCTAAATTCGTGCATGCGGCTAAGCTTGGAGATCACCGGCTCAAAAAACGCATGCAAAATCGGCGCAAACAAAATCATAAAAACCAGCGTCGCGCCGCCGCCCTCGCTAAGTCCTAGCGCGCCGAATACGCCTGCGGGGAGGTTTCCGAATACCGCAAACGTCGCGCCCAAAAGCACGAAGCTAAGCGCTAAGCCTTTCAAAATGTCGCCGTGTTTGAAATGCCCGAGCTCGTGCCCTAAAACGGCTAAAATTTCATCCTCGCTCAGCTTCTCTATGAGCGTGTCGAAAAGCACGACCTTTTTCGTCGCTCCGAAGCCGCCGAAATAGGCGTTTAGGCGCTTATCGCGCTTGCTCGCGTCAATCGTAAAAACGCCGCTACTTTTAAAGCCGCAGCGCTGCAAAAGCCCCTCTATGCGCTCTTTTAGCTCGCCTTGCTCTAGCGGCTGCATCTTATTAAACAGCGGCGCGATAACGGTCGGATAGATTAAATTTATCAGTAAAACTATGCCGAAGCTTAGCAGAAAGCCCCAGATCCACCAGTGCGCACCCAAACTATTTACGCAAAAAACGAGCGCAGAGGCTACCACAAAGCCGAAAACCAGCGTGAGCATGAGCGATTTTAGCGTATCTTTTACGAAAACGGCGGGCGTTATCGTGGAAAAGCCTAGGCGTCTGTCTTTGACGAAGGTTTTGTAAATTTCAAGCGGAAGCGATATCGCGCCGCCGATGATTAAAAACGCCGTTACGAAGCAGCTCTGCGCAAAAATCCCGTCGCCAGCTAGATCATATATCGCGCGCTGTAACGCGCCCGCGCCCGCAAGTATCCAAATAAGCGCCACCGCAAAAGAAAAGCAGTGCGAAAATATATTAAATTTTAAATTTACCACGCCGACCTCGCCCGCCTTGCGATAATCCTCCTCGCTAAGCACCACTGCAGGCTCTTTTAGCTTGGCGCGGATGAAGCTTAGCTCAAGCAAATCGAGCGAAATTTTATAAATCGTGTAAAGCGCGTATAAAAAGATCAAAAACCAAACCATCGCGCCTACTTTAGGCTCTCGGCGAGCGAGAGTACTTCGTAATATTCATTTTCCATACTGTTTAACGTTCCTCTTTTTTCTTCAAGTTCTTCAAAAAGCCCCTGCATACCGAGCTTTTGATAAATTTCAGGCGTCGAGAGCGCGTGATTCAGCTCCTTTATGCGCGCCTCGATAGCCTCGATTTTAGCGGGATATTCTTCTAAAATTTTATTCTGTTTGTAGCTAAGCTTTGCGGCGCTCGTTTTCTCCTTTTTGTTTTCGCGACCGCCTTCCTCTGCGCTCGCGCTCGCGCCAGCGTCGGCTTCGATCTGATCAATCTCCGCCATCTCGTCTTCAAACTCCAAATACTGCGAATAGGGCATTTGAATTTGATCGATCGTGCCGTTTTTTTCAAAAACCCAAAGCTTATTTGTGATCTTATCGATGAAATAGCGATCGTGGCTTACGATGATGACGGCACCTTCGAAACTTAGCAGGTAGTCTTCCAAAATATTGATCGTCGCGATATCAAGATCGTTTGTCGGCTCGTCCAAGATCAGGCAATCATATTGCTCGGTAAAGAGCTTGGCAAGCGCCAGGCGGTTCTTTTCGCCGCCGCTAAGCACGCCGACGGGCTTATCTAAAAACTCCTTCGGAAACAAGAAATTTTTCAAATACCCATAGACGTGCATGTAGCTGCCGCGGACGCTTATGTGATCGCCGCCGTTGGGGCAGAAAATTTCGATTATGCTTTTATCGTCCGTGATGCCGCTGCGGGTCTGATCGAAGTAGCCGATCCTAATCTCGCCGCGTTTGATCTCGCCCGCATCGATCTTGCTGCGGCCGAGTAGAATTTTAAGCAAAGTGCTTTTACCCGCGCCGTTAGCGCCTACGATGCCGATGCGCTCGCCCTGCAAAACTCGCGCCGAGAAGCCCTTAAAAAGCACCTTGCCGTTTAAAATTTTGCCGATATTCGTGCATTCAAAAAGCATCTTTTTGCGATTGTCGCCGCCCGTGCCGTTAAAGCTCCTGCTCGCGCGCTCCAGCTCGAGCCGCACGCGACGGATAGCGCCCGGGTTTTTTTTCGCATCCTGCCTCATCTGCATGATGCGCGCCTTGCGCCCTTCGTTGCGCTTTAGGCGCGCCTTTACGCCGCGGTGCAGCCACTCCTCCTCGGCGCGCAGCTGTTTAAGCAGCGTCTCGTGGGACTTTTCGAGCGAAGCAAGCATCTCCTGCTTGCGCCTCAGATAGTTCTCGTATCCGCCGTCGAAATTTGAAATTTTACCCTCTTCGATCTCGATACTGCGCGTCGCCAAGCGGTCGATGAAGTAGCGATCGTGGCTGATAAAAACAATCGTCTGCTTCGAGCTAAGCAGCATATCCTCTAGAAATTTCACCATATAGACGTCGAGGTGGTTCGTGGGCTCATCCAGCAGCAGCACGTCGGGCTTTTTAAGCACCAGCGCGCCCAGCGCCACGCGACGAATTTCGCCGCCGCTAAGCGTGCAGACCGAGCGGTTTTCGTAAATTTTAAGCCCGAAATTTTGCAGCACCTGCTCGATCTTATTATCGATCTGCCAGCCGTCCTTGGCTTCGATAAATTTAATCAGCTCGTCTTGGCGCACCAAAAGCTCCTTGTTTTCGGGCTGTGCGGCGATTTCGCTCGAGATCGCGTCGTATTCGCTAAGGGCGGCGTAAATTTCGGCTAGCTCCCTTCGCAGCGCGTCTTTAACCGAGAGGTTTTCATCGAATTTCGGCGTTTGAGCAAGCATCTGTATGTTTAGCCCGTTTTGAGTGATGATCCGCCCCTCGTCGATCTCGCACAGACCCGCGACGATCTTCATCAGCGTGGACTTGCCGCCGCCGTTTTTGCCGATCACGGCGACGCGCTCGTTAGCGTCCAGTGCGAAATTTACGCCGTCTAAAACGATGTGGGAGCCGAATTTTTTCGTAACATCGATAAGCTCGATCAAAGCCAATTTTAAGTTCCTCTAGTGTTAAATTCGGTGATTTTACACAAAATTCTATTAAATTTTAATAACTTTTAAAGGTTCAGCGATGCAAAGTTTGGAATTTGGCGGCTTGCGCGTAGAAATTTTCGCCCCGCACGCGCCGTCTTTTGCGCCTGCGCCCTTCTTTGCAAAAGAAGCCGTGTCCGCACCGATCATCTACCTGCACGCCTTGGAGTTTAGCGCGGCCAGTGTGGGCGAAATTTACGAGTTCGTCTCGCGACGAAGCGGCGCGGATTTCATGCTTGCAGCGATCTATCTAAGCGAGGCGCAGTGGTGCGAAAAGCTTAGCCCATGGGCGGCAAAATCGCCGTTTAAGGGGGTGCGCGATTTCGCAGGTGGCGGCGCGGCGCACTTGGAAAAATTTACGAACGAGCTGATCCCGCGTATCGAGCGACACGTATTCGGCGCGGGCAAACCTGCGTGGCGAGCGTGCGCGGGATACTCGCTGGCAGGGCTTTTTAGCGCGTATGCGGCGTTTGCGAGCGATAAATTTCAAAAGATCGCCTGCGTCTCAGCGTCGTTTTGGTTCGGCGGATTTGACGCCTTCGTCGCCGCACACTCGCCGCAAAGGGGGCTGGCGCACGTCTACGCGTCCTTGGGCGAGGCCGAGATGAACCCGAAAAATCCGCGCGGAGCACTCTGCGGCGAGACGGCGCGAAATTTCATCGCAAAATGCCGCGGCGCGGGCGCAAAAGCGGAGTTTGAGCAAAATCCGGGCGGGCATATGCAAGATGAGATCGCAAGAATTTCAAAAGCACTTTTAAGCCTCGTAAATTCTTAAAATTCGTGGAAATTTTAAAATTTAGCAACAGAATAAAGTGCGGTGAGAGATTAAAAGAAACTAGCTAAGAAGCGGCACGAAGTGTAAATTTAAGCGAGCCGCCGTTAGAATTTCTCGCGCAACGGTTTCTCGCGCGATGCAATGAAATTTAAAACAAACCCGCATTAAAATTTTATAACGCAAGCGGTGCGGCAAGAATGATGCAGCGCAATTCGGCGTGAATAGGACAGCGCGTCGTCATACTATACTCGCGTAAAGCGGTAGTTCCGCCATAAGTACACTAACAACACGGAGCGTCGTTGGTATTTTAGCAGCTTTGAGCGTAAATCATGCGACGCGGCACCGATGCGGCACAGGCGGCGTGGTGCAATGCAGATTTCAGGCGGGATGTCGCTAAATTTTTGCAGATTGCGCTAGTGGTTTAAAATTTCAAGCGAGCCGTCATTATAAAATTTAAAGCAAATTATGTCGCAGCTAGGATTTAGCGCGCCTGCAAGCTAAATTTAAACTCTATCATACGCGCCTTGTAGTCGCACTCGATAGAATTTAGCGTGCCTACAAGCTAATTTTAACAGCAGCGCGAGCCGTGTATGATCTCACCGTTTCATTTAGCGTACCTGCGAACTAAATTAAACTGCTGAAATTTCAAAATTTGCGCTGCGCCAAAGAGTGCTTTGATACTACGATACGTGCTGCTCGGTTTAAATTTTAAAATTTAGCAGTTAGTGAACACTTAGCCGACACTTGCTGAATTTGCGGCGGCGGAATTTGCAGAATTTCGCGAATTACCGTTTGCAGAATTTTGCCCTGTGAAATTTCGCGGCGCATGCTTCATTATCAGCTCTCTACTGAGCGCTTTGCCCGACGCACGTTTCGCCTTTTCTCTCGCTATACAGATAGCGCCGACCGCTCCATTACTCGCGCTCACTATGTCATTTGCTACATTTGCTCGGAACCAACTGCGAAAAGCTGCAAATGCACCGAATTCTAACCGCACACCCTAAATTTAACCATCTACGCAAAGGGCAGAATTTTTTTGTAATTGCTCCACAGCTCGCTATCCTCGCCG
>NZ_CALIJF010000401.1 GCF_938018035.1 uncultured Campylobacter sp.
AGCCTACGATCGCTCAGACCGCAAGCGCCGCCGAGGCTGTTCAGGACGCGCTCGCCGCACCGATGAGCGCTTCGCGCGATTGTGCCGTGCAACCTACGTATTATCAAACTGAAACTATCCAGACCGCAGCCGCCCAAGCTACAACCGCCATACCTACAATAACTCAAATTGCAAGCGACGCCGGAACTGTCCATGCCGCCGAGACCGTCCGAGCCGCAGCCGCCACGCAGATGAGCGGTGCTGCGATTTTACGCACGCTGAAATTTGTAGAAATTCTAAACTACCTGCAAAAGCTAAGCGCGAAAAAAACGAGCTTCCCTGCGCAAATTTACCCGCTGCACGACATTTCGGACTGGCTTGCTTCGCTTCCTTTTGAGCCTACGCGCGATCAGCTAAGCGCGATAAAGGATATCGCTAGCGATCTGCAAAGCCCTCTAGCACGCCGCCGCGTCGTCATGGGCGACGTAGGCAGCGGCAAGACGCTCGTGATCCTCGCGAGCGCGGCGATGAATTACCCGCGCATCAGCTATCTGATGGCGCCTACGAGCATCCTAGCCGAGCAGATTTACGCCGAAGCTCTCCGTCTGCTGCCGCCGCAGATCAAAGTCCTGCTCGTAAAAAGCGGCGATCGCGAGCCGAATTTTGCAGACGCGCACCTTATCATCGGCACTCACGCCCTGCTCTACCACGAGCTCGCGCCGTCAAATCTCATAATGGTCGATGAGCAGCACCGCTTCGGCTCGAATCAGCGCGAAAAGATCGCGCGCCTCACGGGGAGCGGCGAGTTTCGCGCGCATTTCATTCAGTTTAGCGCCACGCCGATACCGCGTACGCTAAGCATGATCCAGTCCGAGCTTGTGAGCTTTAGCTTTTTAAAACAGCTGCCGTTTGAAAAACAGATCAAAACTATAATCTTGCAAAACGACGGATTTACGGGCTTTATGCAGGATCTGCGCCGTGAGCTCGCCGCGGGCAATCAAGCGATCATCGTATATCCGCTCGTGCAGCAAAGCGAAAGCTCGGTCTATCAAAGCCTTGAGGAGGCGGCGCCGTTTTGGAAGGCTCAGTTTGCAGACGTGATGATTACCCACGGCAGCGACAAGGACAAGGAGGAGGTTTTGCGCCGCTTCCGCGATGAAGGGCGGCTGCTGATAACCACGACGATCGTCGAAGTGGGTATCTCGCTGCCGCGGCTTAGCGTCATTTTAATCGTGGGCGCCGAGCGGATGGGGCTCGCGTCGCTTCATCAGCTGCGTGGGCGCGTCGGGCGCAAAGGCCAGGCGGGACGCTGCTACCTCTACACCAAGCTCAAATCCCCGCCGCAGCGCCTGCGCGAGTTCGCAGCGACGCTAGATGGATTTAAGGTCGCAAATATCGATCTGAAAAACCGCCAGGGAGGCGATCTGTTGGGCGGCTCGGTGCAGCACGGCGCGATGTTTGCGTGGTACGATTACGAAGAGGACGTGACGGCGGCAGCAAAGCAGCGACTAAAGGACATAGGACGAGGTGCGTGAAATTCTACGAGATGCGATAGAATTTAAACGTAATTTTAGCCGCAGCAAAATTTTACGAAGCGAATGCGATTATGAGGTAATGGGCGATCTGATATAAAATTTGAAATTTCACAGCGCAGATTGCATCGGATAAAATTTAGAGCTTTACCAAGCGTCGTTTGCTTTTAATTTCTAAAATTTATGCAACTTAAAGTCCAAAAAAAGGAGAGCAAAATGGCTTACGTGACCTACGACAAGGCAAAATGGCACTGGGGCGCGGCAAATGCGCCGACAGATATCCCGCAGGAAAACGGCGCGACGCACATCGCGTTTTTCTTCCGCTGGTGCATGGAGCGCAAGCTTTACTCCAAGGACTTCGCGGCGGACTTTGCGGACGATATAGCGCGGATGGACGATAGCTTTGATTACCGTCAGTATTTTTTCGACGCCATGGACGGCGTGCTAGGCAGCGACGAACTAAACACCGCGGGCAAGGCCTTTGCAAAGGCCTACTACACCACGGACCGCACGAAATTTGCCAAAACGCACGGCTGGTATTTGCAAGATTACGACGATTTCGTCGCGCGCAAATTCGGCGATAAAAACTTCGACAACGCCTATTTTTACATAGAAAACTCGCCGCAAAATTACGCCGAGATCAAAGAGATCATCGATCGCCGCTACGAGGAATTCTTGAGCTTCAAGGCGGCGAAGTAGAAATTTTACCGCCGAGCTTAGCCGGTTTAAAATAGACGTCCAATCCGAAACGGCGCGTGATCTGCGCCGCGGTAAAATTTAAAATTTTGCGTAGCGCTTTAAATTTACGAAGCGTGCGGCAAGCTCGCATGGCGCACTTCAAATTAAATTTTAAAATCAAACCGCTTCGCAATGCGGGATACAGCGGCGCGCAGCTTAAAATTTCCGCACGGCGTTTAGATTTATCTCGTCGCTTGCGGCGCGCAGTTTTACTCGCGCTTTCGTAGCCTCAAAGCAAGCGGGCGTGAGGTATCACGGAGTAGCGCTTCGCAAACATACCCCCGCTCCAGAAAAAATTTCAAAGTCCGTTTCGCATAGACGGAGCGGTGCCGTGCGAGCAGATTAAAATTTACAAATGATGCGAGCAGATTAGAATTTGTCAACAGCATGAGCAGATTAGAATTCGCAAATGGCATAACGTGGATTAGAATTTACGTGCCGCGCGAGCAGATTAAAATTCGCAAATGGCGCAAGCGGGTTAAAATTTTGTAAGCCGTGCTCGCAGGCTGCGTTGTTCAAAAGAGTGTGAGCGGCAACGCTTATTCATCTCTTAAGCCCAGCTCGCTAACGAGCCTGGATGGGCGAGCACGAGCGGTAACTGCGCCGTAAGTGAAATTCAAGCCGTGTCGTATGCGAAATTCAAGCCGCGCGGCGATAGCAGGCCTGTAGCATCGGTAAGCAGACGTAGGACGTAGAGCCCAGATGAGACGCACCCCACAAAGCAGATGCCTCGGACGCGAGATATGTTATAATTTCGCGAAATTTTAAAATTTATGCCAAAGGAGCGAAGATGAACGAGAGGGTGCCTACTTATCTAGCAAACAACCTGTTTAACGTAACTCAGGATGATTATCTAAATGCCCAAATCAGATCCGGCGCGGGCGGCGAATACTTTGAAATTTATTATTTCGGCGAGCTTTTTCGCAGCGAAACTTTGCCGAACGATTACATCGTCGATTTTTACGACGAGGGCGAGCTCGTGCCGTGCAAGCTCGTAGCCAAATGCGTAAAAACGGGCGAGGAAATTTTACTTTTCGACGGCGCTGCGCACGGCTACAACGCGATGTTCTGCGACGAGCTTGACGCAGAAAAAGTAGCCCGCCGCGAGCTAGTGAAATTTAACCTGCCGCCGCGTAAAATCCATCTAAAATTCGGTTACAGCATCCTCTACGACGACGAAATGGACGAATACGAAACGGACGAGAGCGGCAAAGTCCTGCTGATAAACGGCGGGACCGCCTCGTGGGATGAGGTCAAGGCAAACGGCTTTGATTATATCGCCGTAAGCTGCGAGGACGAAGCGGGCAAGGTCACGGAGATACTTTCGCTTGAGCTTGCATAGGCGATTGAAATTTAGCGACCTTTCTAGGCTTGCCTTTTTATCCGTACTTTGCCGAATTTAATTTATCACGAAGCGTATTTTAATTTTGCGGCGCGCGATGTAAATAAGCAGAACCGATACGTTGCTGCGAGCGGCAGGGCTTAAAATTTAGGAAAATTTAACTATAATCGCCGCAAAAATTTGAAAATTTTAAAATTTCACAAAGGATTTTATCGATGATCAAGGCACTTCGCGGTATGAACGATATTTCAGGCGAGCAGGCGCGCATCTACTCGCAAATTTTAAGCGTGTGCGAGCGCGTGGCGCGCAATTACGGCTTTTGCCTCATCGAAACTCCCAAACTCGAGCAGACCGCGCTATTTCGCCGCAGCGTCGGCGAGAGCAGCGACATCGTCGGCAAGGAGATGTATGAGTTTAGCGACAAAAGCGGCGATAGCGTCTGCCTGCGCCCCGAAGGCACCGCGGGCGTCGTGCGCGCTTTTATCGAAAAAAAGCTCGACCGCAGCGGCGGCGTGCATAAATTTTATTATCAAGGCTCGATGTTTCGCTATGAGCGCCCGCAAAAGGGGCGTCTGCGCGAGTTTCATCAATTCGGCGTCGAATGCTTCGGGCAAAGTAGCGTCTATGAGGACGCGAGCGTGATTTTGATGTTAGCTCAAATTTTACGCGAGCTAAATGTCGCCGCAACGCTTAAAATCAACTCTTTAGGCGATGAAGAGTGCATGCCGGCATATAAAACCAAGTTCGTAAATTTCTTACAAGATCGCAAAGACAGGCTCTGCGAGGACTGCCAAAGGCGCATCGACACCAATCCGATCCGCGTACTGGACTGCAAAAACGAAAGCTGCCAGAAAATTTTAGCCGCCGCGCCTCTTATAACGGAAAATTTAAACGACGCCTGCGCCGCGGAATTTGCGCAGCTGCAAAGAATTTTAACCCAAAACGGACAAAAATTTGAAATCGATGCGAAACTCGTGCGCGGGCTTGATTACTACTGCAAAATCGCCTTTGAGTTCGTCTCATCCGAGCTTGGCGCACAAAGTGCCGTAGGCGGCGGCGGGCGCTATGACAGACTCGTAGAGTTTTTAGGCGGCAGAAAGACGGCGGGCGTGGGTTTTGCCATCGGCATCGAGCGAATAGCCGAAATTTTAAAAACGCGCGAAAGCCCACAAGCGCGTGAGGGACTTTATATCGGCGCGCTGGATGAGGCGTTTGTTAGCACGGCATTTTCATTTGCGCTAAAGCTGCGAAAGTTTTGTAAAACTCAAATTTCATACGAGCCCAAGAGCTTAGCCAAGCATTTAAAGGCGGCCGACGGGGCGGAGGCGAAATTTTGCCTTTGCATCGGGCAGGACGAGTTTGATCGCGCCGAGGTGTGGTGTAAAAATTTAGAGGATCAAACCACCTTTGCGATTAAATTTAAAGAGGTTGAAGCGTTTTTTAAGGATAGAGCATGAGCGATTACGGACTAAATATTTGGGGAAATTCCAACTTCACGATAGACGGGGGCAAACTATGCCTAAACTCCGATTTTAAGCAGCCTTTAGTGGATATAATAAAAGAGATCCGCGCAGACGGCGTGCGAGGCCCGATACTACTGCGCTTCCCGCACCTCATCAAAAAGCAGATCGTCGAAATTTACTCAAATTTCAACCGCGCTATTAAGGAGTTCGGCTACAAGGGAAAATTCCACGCCGTCTATCCGCTTAAAGTAAATCAATTCCCGGGCTTCGTTAAAAATTTAGTCGATATCGGCGAGCCTTACGGATACGGGCTAGAGGCCGGCAGCAAGCCCGAACTGCTGCTAGCGATGGCGTATAACAAATACGGCGCGCCGATTACCGTAAACGGTTTTAAAGATAAGGAGCTCATCAATATCGGCTTTATCGCCGCAGAGATGGGGCATAACGTAACGCTTACGATCGAGGGGCTAAACGAGCTTGAAACCATCATCGAAACGGCTAAGGAGCGCTTTGCGCCAAAGCCTTTCATCGGGCTACGCATCAGGCTGCATAACTCCGGAAGCGGACTGTGGGCGAAAAGCGGCGGGATAAATTCCAAATTCGGTCTTACCTCGACCGAGCTTATAGAGGCGATAAACTTACTCAAGAAAAACGACCTCATCGAGCAGTTTACGATGATCCATTTTCATATCGGCTCACAGATTACAGAGATCCACCCGCTCAAAAAGGCCCTCATCGAGGCGGGCAATATCTACACCGAGCTTCGTAAAATGGGCGCAAAAAATTTAAAATCCATAAATTTAGGCGGAGGTCTTGCTATCGAATACTCCCAAGCCAAAGAAAGCTCCAGCCGCAACTATACGCTAAAAGAATACGCCAACGACGTAGTCTTCCTGCTAAAATCGATCGCGCAGGATAAAAAAGAGGCGGAGCCGGATATTTTTATCGAGAGCGGCAGATACGTAGCCGCCAGCCATGCGGTGCTCGTAGCGCCGATTTTGGAGCTTTTTACCCAAGAATACGCCGAAGAGAAACTCGCCCTAAAAAAGGATAATCCGCCGGTAGTCGCCGAGCTATACGATCTGTATAAAACTCTAAAACCATCCAACGCGCTAGAGTATCTGCACGACGCCATGTCGCATATGGAGAGCGTGCTTACCCTTTTTGATCTGGGATACGTCGATCTGATCGACCGCTCAAACGGCGAAATTTTGGTTCATCTAATAATGCGAAAGGCGTATGAAATTTTAGGCAACAAGCAAGAATACAGTAATTTCTTAAACTCCCTAGGCAACGCCCAAGAACGCTATTTGGTAAATTTCTCGATCTTTCAAAGCCTGCCCGATTTTTGGGGCATCAAGCAGCACTTCCCAATCATGCCGTTAGAGAGGCTGGACGAGCGCGCCACGCTATCGGCGTCGATCTGGGATATCACCTGCGATAGCGACGGCGAGATAGAATTCGACAGCCAAAAAAATCCGCTATTTTTGCACGATTTTGATCCCGAAAAAGAGGAGTATTTTTTGGGCTTTTTTCTTGTCGGAGCCTATCAGGAGGTGCTTGGCATGAGCCACAACCTCTTTGCACACCCAACAGAGGCGACCGTGATTTTAAAGGATGACGGCGGCTTTGAGATCAAGGATTTTATTGAATCTCAATCGGTCATCGACATCTTGGAGGATATGGACTACGACGTAGTAGATATCCGCGAAAGCCTAAACGAGCGGATCGAAAAATCAGACCTCATAGACGCAAAAGAGAAAAAGCATATCCTGGGCGAGCTATATCTGTTTTTAAACGACAATAGCTACTTAAAGACGATCAAATGAGTTTTTGGCAAATTTTAAAACGGGACTTCACCGAGCCGATGCGCCAAGATCCCGCATGCAATAGCGTATTTGAGATATTTTTCTGCTATCCAGGCGTCTGGGCGCTAATAAATTACCGCTTCGCGCATTTTTTCTACGAGCGAGGTTTTAAGCTTATAGCTCGCGCGATCAGCGGACTTACCCGCATAATCACCGCCGTAGATATAAACCCGGGCGCGCAGATCGGCAGAGGAGTGTTTTTCGACCACGCCACGGGGCTTGTCATCGGAGAAACGGCGATCATCGGCGATAACTGTCTGATCTATCAGGGCGTCACTCTCGGCGGCGTGAGCTTAGAGCACGGTAAGCGCCATCCGACGCTGCAAAACGGCGTCGTAGTAGGCGCGGGGGCCAAAGTGCTAGGCAACATCACCATAGGCGAAAATTCCAAAATCGGCGCAAATTCCGTCGTCGTAAAGGATGTCGAGCCAAACTGCACCGCCGTAGGCGTGCCCGCTAGAATTTTAGGAAGCTGCGAGAGCGATCCTTTAGCGCATAATAAAATTCCAGATATCAGCAAAGAGCTTATCAAATATCTCATCAAGCGTATCGAAATTTTGGAAGA